>NZ_JBKGUA010000009.1:0-244776 GCF_046543485.1 Paraburkholderia sp. EG304
CATCGCGCCGCGTCCGTTTGCGGTGCCTCTCGAAACCCGCACCTTCGTCAGCTTCCATCGCCAGCGTCTGCTGCTTCATCCTGTTCTGCCTTCCTTATCCACTCCGCTCTATAACGCTCCGAGTAGCTATGCGGTGGACTTGATCAGCAATGCCCTAACGCTGATGCGTCGTTCGAGCTCATCGGCCAGGCGCGCCTCGGTGTGCTCGGTCTCGTTTGAAGGAAGCCTTCGCTGCACGCAATGATGCGTCGGCGAAGGCCCTTTCTGATCGCAGCTTCGACCACCTTTACGAGCAGGCGGCGAGTACTGCCTCACCGTCGCGCGAGCATGGCAAGCGAGCGATGCTGCTGCAATTGCGAGTCATATCCGGCAAGCGCGCCTTCGAAAGAGCGCACAGCCGACCGTGTCGCGATAGTGGTTGTGACCGCGTCTTCGTGTGTCGTTTCGGTCGCGGCGCCTCCATTCACGACGTGACGCGCACCGCTCAGGCAATAACCCGAAACGCGCCGCGCGTTCAAACATACACGCCCGGTGCCGTTTTCGATCAGCGGCGCGAGCGCGGCTTCCACTGCCCGCTCCGAAACACCGAAAAGAAGTGTCGGCCGGTTCGCGTAGGAAGTCATGTTGCACCTCCATTCGTCTGGTTCCTCAACAGAGGCGACAGAGGGCCGATGGGAATGTTCCAGCTCGCACACCGCAACGGACGCCTGATCGGTTGGACTCCCCTGTAATCGACCAGCGTCTCGAGGCCTGCTTTATGCTGTTCAATCTCCAGGCTCGGGAATCGCCCATTTTCGATTCGAACAAGGAGATAGGCTCATGAGGGCCAGGTCCGGGCGGCACATATCTGCGCCACGGGCGGTCTACTACGCCCTCGCATCGAATATCGCTGTCGCCGTGTGCAAGTTCGCCGTCGCGTTCTACACCAACTCGGGGTCCGCACTCGCCGAAGCCGTACACTCCAGCGCCGACTGTCTGAACCAGATTGCGCTGCTCGTCGGGCATCGCGCCGCGCGAGCCGAGCCCGACGAGCAGCATCCACTCGGCTTCGGTCGCGCGACCTATGTCTACGCAATGCTGGTGGCGCTGCAGCTTTTCATCTTCGGCGGCGTTGCGTCGATGGTGATCGGCGGCTTTCGAGCAATCCATCACTCACGGCTCGAACAGCCTTCGCTCGCGATCGCCGTGTTGTGCGTGTCCGGCGTGATCGAGGCAGTCGCTCTCAGAGCCTCCATTCGCACGATCGAACCCCGCCATCGCGCCGGCGGGCTACTGAAATGGTTCAGGGAAAGCGGCAGGCCGTCCGTGATGCTCGCGGTCAGCGAGGATGTCGCCGCGGTAACGGGCGTGCTCGTCTCCCTGATCGCGATCGGCATTACGGTGCTCACCGGCAATCCGCTTTACGATGCGCTCGGCAGTGTCGGCGTCGGCGTCGTGCTGATGGTCACGGCTCTGTTCTCGATGCGCGAGATTCAATCGCTTCTCGTCGGTGAATCGGCGCACCAGCGCATACGCCAGGAGATGCGCGCGTGGCTCAGCGAGCGCCACGAAGTCCGTCGCATCGTCAGTCTGATCGCCTTGAAGTGGTCGGAGGATCTGGTGATTGCGATTCAGGCCGAACTCGAACCGCACGACAGTGCGAACGACATGGTGCGCACGATCAACCGCATCGAGCACGAATTGAAGGAGCGCTTTCCCTCCGCCCGATGGATATTCTTCGAGCCCGAATTGCGAGAACATGGCCGAGCCCCGCTCTAGTAACGAAAGAGAGCATCGGCGACACGTGGCGCGCCGCTTGCTTCGTATACTGATGCGCAGGCGAGACGGAGACGGTTTGTTCCCCCAATGAACGGCTCGGTCAGGCCGACCCGCGATACGGCTGAGGGTGGCAATGGATAGCTTGCAGTGTGAGTACGACGATTGCGTGGTGCTGGTTCGCGCACTTCGGAACTGGATTGACCGCCACTGGCCCATCGACCGAGCGCGCGTCAAGGCCGAGATGGGGCAGCTCATCGACATGGTGGAACGGGCCGGACCGCGCGACGCGATGTTTCACGGTCGTCTCGATGCGGCGCGCTCGCTGATCGTGCTCGGGCGATTGACGGACGCGCTGGACTGCGTCGATACGCTACTGCCGGTCGTGCAACAAAGCGAGCTCAGCCCCAGGCGTTGGCCGATTACCGCACGGCGCTGGAGACCGTAAAACTCGCCATGGCGTGATCGAACGCATCGCGCCTGTCGCAACGACTCAGGCCGGATAGCCTACCGGGATCAGATAGAGGACGGTCTGGCCGCGAGGCAGCCCGAGCTTGCGCGCCGCCGGAGCGCCGTCGACGGCGCCCACGGGCACGGCGACGAGCCCCAGCGCGACGATCTGCAGCAGCATGTTCTCGGTCGAATGCCCGACTTCGAGATCGGCATACAGATTGGCTCTCCCGCCATATCTCGCGGTCAGCCTGCTGGGGTCGGCGGCCACCACGAGCAAGGCCGGGGCCGCCTCGACCGACGCCTGATTGACCGCAAGCGCGCGCAGTTCGGGGCGCAGGTCGTGGCTGGCGCGCTTCTCTGCCCGATGGCCTTGCGGCAGATAGTGCATCACCTCCGTAGCAGTCACCACGTACAGTTCGAGCGCATACAAAGCGCCGGCCGCCGGAGCCGCACGCTTGCCGTCCGAGCTGGTGATGCCCTGCCCGGCCCACATCAATTGGCCGATGACCTCGACCGGCAGCGGCTTCGACGCGAATCTGCGCACGGACCTGCGCTTTGCGATGGCTTCCTCGAGGGACACCGTGCCTGTGAGGTTGGGCTTGGGCAACTCGATCTGATCAGTGAATTTCGCCTCGGCTCCGTGCGCCAGGCTGGTAGAACCCTCGGCGAGCGCGCCTGCGGCCAGCGCAACCAACAGTTCACGGCGTTTCATTGGGCACCTCCATCAGCAAAAAAGCAGGCTGGCAGGCAAAGCCTGTAGCCTGCGCGATTCTCGGCACTGCGCGTTGGCAAACACGGTCAGGCAACAGAACCCGCAACCGGTGTACGCCGCACATCCGACAGATAGATCAGGATCAGCGAAACCCAGACGATCCCGTAAACGAACATGAAGCAGGCCGAACGCACCCTGAAAAAATCCAGCAGGATGCCGAAGATTATAGGCAGCAGGAATCCGCCCAGGCCCCCTGCAAGCCCGACGATCCCGGTGACGACGCACATGTTCTCCGTAAAATCGTCGGCCACGTACTTGAAGTTCGACGCGATGCCAAACGCGAAAGCCGCGCCGAGCACGAACGCCAGCGCAACGAACACATAGACGGTTACGCGCAGGTGAATGCTCGCGGTACCGTCGATCGTGTGAATCACGAAATCGGTCGGCGGATAGGACAGCAGGAACAGGCAGATCCACGCGACCCATAGTCCCTACCACGTCACGCTATGGGCGCCGAGGCGATCGGCCAGCGCTCCGCCTACCGCCCGCAGCACCGACCCCGCGGATAGTCCGTCTGCTGCGTTTCTCACGTGACGATGCCGCCCTTGACATGGATCTTCCAGGAGCAGGACCCCGTGCAGTTCACGCCATGAGTGGAACGAACTATCTTGTCGTGCTGCCAGCGTTGGCTGGTAAGCATCTTCATTGCCGGTCTTCATCTGTGACAGCACCGTGACCATCCGAAAACTGCGGACGGAGGGCCGTAAAGTAACGTAACCTGTCCAGGAGATGGCTCATGTGCGTCCTGCCTCTATCGGAGTGGGTCGGCGCAAGGTCGCGAAGGGGATTTGAAACGGACAAACTGCGGATGACGTCCGCTTCGTGCCTGAAGGGCTGCCTTGATGCCCGGCACGGACGCTCCTTGGCACACTCAACGTCTCCATCTATGGTGACATGCGTCAAGTCTCCCCCAATCGGACTTTGGTCCTACAAACGCCGCCCGCGCGGTGGTGTAGGTTTGTGATGCGCAACCGACAGGAGAGCAATCATGTGCCGTTGGCTCGCTTATACCGGCAACCCGCTTCAGCTCGAAACCGTGCTGTTCAATGCCCGGCATTCGCTGATCGATCAGAGCATGCATTCGCGGCTCGGCGCCACCACCACCAATGGCGACGGTTTCGGGATCGGCTGGTATGGCCATCCCACCGACATTCCGTTTCGCTACCGCTGCATCCAGCCCGCATGGAGCGACCGCAATCTACGCGAGGCAGCACGGGCGATCCATTCGCCGCTATTCGTTGCGCATATACGCGCGGCGACCGACACGCCGTCGCAGGAAACCAACTGTCATCCGTTCCGCCACGGCCGCTGGCTGTTCGCGCACAACGGGCTGGTGCGCAACTACCCGAAGGTGCGCCGCGATCTGATGGTGCAGATCGACCCCGAACTATTCCCCTCCATCGAGGGCTCGACCGATTCCGAGGTGCTGTTTTTTCTCGCGCTGTCCTTCGGGCTGGAGCTCACGCCGGTCACCGCGCTCGAACGGATGGTCGGCTTCGTCGAAGCCACCGGCCGCCGGCATGGCATCGATGAACCGCTGAACATGACCGTGTGCGCGACCGACGGCGAGCAGATCATCGCGGTCCGTTATTCGAGCGAAGGGCAGTCGCGCTCGCTGTTTCACAGCACGTCGTTCCGTCATCTGCGCGAGTTGTATCCGGACGACGAGCGCATCAGGACGGCCGGCGAGAACGCGTTTCTCGTGCTGTCAGAGCCGCTCTCCGACTTGCCGGGCATCTGGCAGGAAATCCCCGAGAGTACGGCGGTGGTCGCACGCGGCGGCGAGATCGAGCAGTATGCGTTCAAGCCGCGAATGAACTGAACCGCGCCTGGAATTTTGCGCCCCGCCGCCCTATGCTGCGGGAATGAGCAAGGTCAACGGCACAAAACGTGCATACCGGCTCGGGAGAAACGCGGCGTGTCATCTTCGAATCCGGGACCGACGGCAGAAGACAAGCTCGCCTTCTGCGTCGCCTGCACCGCACTGGACCAGGCGACTCGCGATCTGCAACAGTTGAGAAGTAACCCGGCAGCATCGCTGAATGCGCTGTTAAGAGCGCAGCGCGACTACGAATTGACCCGGGTGCAATGGCAGCGCTGCCAGTGGCAACTGCGGGCCGCAACGGCCCACGCAGTGAAGAGACCATCACAATGCATCGGCGCGGTCGTCATCGTTGGGCACGACAAGGCGGTCCGGGATTCTCTGCGTGTTCTGCTCAATGTAAAAGGATATGGACGCTCCAAAGCGCTCGGTTTCGACCATTGGCATGAAATATGGCTCGAGCCATCGCGCCAATTGATCATTCTCGACGTTCCCGTCAATTCAATTACGACCGCGTTGTGGTTCGTGGAGAGCTTCGATACAAGCATCGATAAGCCGCGCATCATCGCGCTGGCGCGGCCGGAAGACGCAGCCAGTTTCGCTGGCAAGGTCGATGCCATCGTTGCCAAGCCCATCGTGCTCGAAGAATTGCTTTACGCAATCGACTTGATCCAGTTGCAGACGAAGACTCCTGCGCATCATAAGTGACGGTGTCCGTCGGCACGGCCCGAAGTTCGTTCGTTCCCTGTAGAAGCCCGTATTTCCGCGTATTTCCACCGAAGCCGCGCTTCGCATCTGCTTGCCGAAGCCGCGCAACGCCCCCACGAACACCCCGGGCCCGCAATTTGCTAAATGTGGCGGCGAGGTGACATATATATGAACGACGACAAATTGATCGAGCCGGAATCCGCCGTACGCGATCCCGTCGAGCGATCGTGGATCAGACGCCTGGGCCCTGGCCTGATCACGGGCGCGGCCGACGACGATCCCTCCGGCATCGGCACTTATTCGCAGGCAGGCGCGCAGTTCGGGTTCAACCTTCTGTGGGTGATCCTGATCACGTATCCGTTGATGACCGCGATCCAGCTGGTGAGCGCGCAGATTGGCCGGGTGACCGGCAAGGGTCTCGCGTCGAACATTCGCGCGCATTATCCGGCGTGGCTGCTGTACGGCGCGGTCGCCCTGCTCGTCGTGGCAAACGTGATCAACATCGCCGCTGACCTGTCGGCGATGGGCGCCGCGGCCGGACTGCTGCTGCCAGGTCCGCAGCACCTTTATGTCGTCTGCCTCGGGGCGTTCTCGGTGATCCTGCAGATTTTTGTCCCCTACGAAAGCTACGCGCGGATACTGAAGTGGACCGCTCTATCGCTTCTTGCGTACGTCGCGGTCGCTCTCATCGTGCCGATCCCTTGGGGCGAAGTCGCGCGCGCGATCGTGTTGCCGCGCATCTCGCTGACGTCGGACTATCTGACCATGATCGTCGCGGTGCTGGGCACGACGATCAGTCCGTATCTATTCTTCTGGCAGGCGTCGCAGGAAGTCGAAGAAATGCGCTCGGCACCGCAACAGGCGCCGTTGCGCCGCGTGCCGCACCAGGCGCCCGCGCAGCTGCGACGAATCCGCTTCGATACCTGGGTCGGCATGGGCGTGTCGAACTTCGTGGCATTTTTCATCATGTTGACGGCGGCGGCTACGCTGCATCTGCATCACATCGAAGTGAAAACCTCGGCCGATGCCGCGCGGGCGCTCGAGCCGTTTGCCGGGCGTTTTGCTTACGTCCTGTTTGCGCTCGGTATCATCGGCACCGGCCTGCTCGCACTGCCGGTTCTCGCCGGCTCGGCCGCCTACGCCGCCGCGGGCAGCTTTCGCTGGCGCAGCAGTCTGGCATTGCATCTGACGCTCGCGCGCGAATTCTATGCGGTGATCGCACTGGCCATCGTCGGCGGTGTGGCCATCACCTTCATGCATTTCGACCCTATCCGTGCGCTCTACTGGAGCGCGGTGATCAATGGCATTACCGCGGTGCCGATCATGGTCGTCATGATGCTGATCGCGCGAAGCCGGCGGGTCATGGGACAGTTCGCCGTCAAGGGCGTGCTGGCCTGGGGAGGATGGCTCGCAACGCTCGCGATGGCGCTGGCGGCGGTGGGCGTGTTCGTGCCGTCGTAACCAGACGCGTGTTCACCTCGAACCCGGCTTTCGTATGTGAAAACGATGCTTCGCAATTCGCGCCGCACGGGTTGCGCAACGGCAACCGTATCTGAACTTCCTCGTTTTACGTTCGTCTGAACGGTGCGTCCGGCCACGGACGGCGCCGCCACATGCTGACGGTTCGCCGACAACCGCGTGGCCGCTCCCCGTTCGACGATCAAGGAGGATTGCACATGCCGAAGAAGCGTTCAGACGAATCGCCAGCCGCACGCGGCAACCGCGGTAGCAGGATCCTCGCCGCGCCGGTTTTCTCGCAACCGCAGCCCACGCCGGACCCGCAAACTTTCGTGGTCAGGCACGCATCCGACACCGCGGCCTACAAGGTCATCGACGAACTGAACCGCGAGCACAAGCTGAAGGCGCTGCCGTTTCCGCCGCCGCGCGGCGGCACCGAGCCCCGGCTGACGTTTGCCGAAGTGGTGAACAACAACCAGAAGCTGCTCGATACGATCAGCGAGAGTGGACAGATCGTCTTTCACGCCACCGGCGATTGCGGCAGTACCAAAGGTCCGTCCACCCAGAACGAAGTCTCGGACAAGATGGTCAGCGACTTCGACGAAGCCGATCCCGCCGAGGTGCCGCAATTCAACTTTCTGCTGGGCGACATCGTCTACAGCTTTGGCGAGGCGCAGTACTACTACGATCAGTTCTATGAACCGTATCGCAACTATCATGCGCCGATTCTCGCCGCTGCCGGCAACCACGACGGAATGGTTTCGCCGTTGAAGCATGAGAAAAGCCTGCAGGCGTTTCTCAGGAACTTCTGCTCCGACTGCTTCCAGGTCTCTCCCGACGCGGGCCACCTTTCACGGACCGCGCAAATTCAGCCAGGCGTTTTTTTCACGTTCGAGGCGCCGTTCGTGCGCATCATCGCGTTGTACAGCAATACGCTCGAGGATCCCGGTGTGATCGCGGACCGTCACATCGGCAACAGTCAGCTGAAGTTCCTGAAAGCGGCGTTATTGCGGGTGAAGAAAGAGAACTATCGAGGCGCGCTGCTGTTCGCGCATCACCATCCGCCGTATGTGGCGCGCGGGCGTCACGGCTGGAGCGTGGAAATGCAACAGCAGATCGATACCGTTTGCGATGAGGTCGGTATCTGGCCGCATGCGGACCTCGCGGGACACGCGCACAACTATCAGCGCTTTACGCGAACCCGTTCCGATGGCACCCACATCCCTTACATCGTTTGCGGCAACGGCGGTCACGAGGTGCAGCGGCTCACCACCAACGGACAGCCGCCCCTTCGCGCGCCGCAGCTGATCCAGGCCGCGTCGAAAGACACCGATGCGGTCGTCCTTGAAAGCTACGACGACCGCAACTTCGGCTATTTGCGGCTCGTCGCCAACGCGAGGCAGCTGCGCATCGAATACCATCCCGCCGTCGACGGACCCAATACGAAAACCCCGGACGACCAGGTGACCATCGATCTGGCCACCCGACAGGTCGCTCATTATGTCGCTCGCGACTCGGGCATACCCGCTCTTGCGGAGCGCATTCGTCAATTCGCGCAGGTCCAGCCTCGCAAAGACTGACAGGTGCGCAACTCGTCCCGATCCGATGCGATCCGCGGCTCCCGCTGGTTTCCCCGCATTAAAGATTCGTGAAAATCTACCGTAATCGTAAAAGTGAGGCGGCTCGCAGCGTTCGAGCCGTCGCTCCACCCGGTAGTCGGAGAACAGCGTGAGATTCAAAGCGGCGGCCCCGTGCCCCAACAAACCCAACCCGATTGAGTCCCGGGTCGATAGCGACGCACACCCGAATGGCTGGTCAGCCCGCAACCAGCAGTTTCTTTCCTATTTCCTGTCGCGGTATGGTCAACGCAGGACCATACCGCTGACGAGTCTTTGCATCGCCGTCATTGCCGGCGTTGGCGTCGGCGCTCTCGTGCATCAAGCGGCCAGTGAAGCGGCGACTACTCTACGTGTTGCGTTGTCGATGATGTCCGGCGTCGCCGGCCTCGCGATCGTTCGTCGCAAACTCGGCCTGGATTACGCGCGGCAAAGCGCCGCCACCGCATTGGCGAGCGGGCTTCTGCATGCGAATCGCGACTGCCTGAAGGTGCTCTCTACCGACGGAAAAATGCTGCGGGTGTCGGAGCATGGCGCGATGTTGATGGAAGCGGAGTCGCCGGCGCAACTGTCCGGCGCGGACTGGCTCGCTTTCTGGACCGGCGAGGACCGCGCGGCGGCCGAGCAGGCTTTGGCGGGCGCCGCCGCCGGCAACAGCACATCGTTCACGGGAAGCTGCGCGACGACGCGCGGGCGCACCAAATGGTGGAACTCGACGCTCACGCCAGTAACAGGCGACGACGGCGCGGTGACCGCGCTGCTTTGTGCGTCGGAGGATGTCACCCAGCAATCGGAACTGTTGAAGACACTGCGCGAACGCGATGAGCTGATGCATGAGATGGAGTTGCATGTCCGGCTCGTGTTCTATTCGTATAGCTCGCATTTCGAACACTGTCATCACATCAGCGCGGGGGTCGAACGCGTGTTCGGCATTACGCCTCAAGAGCTCAGCAACCGGCCTTCGGCGTGGCTCGACCTCGTGGTGCCGGAGGATCTGGAGCCTTTGCTCGCCGAGATGAACCGCATCGCGTCCGAAGTGTCGGAAGGTCGCTTCGAATACCGCATCCGCCGCCCGGACGGTTGCCTGCGCTGGATCAGAAGCACGGCCTACCCGGTGTGCGATGGCTCCGCGAACGTGGTGCGCATCGTCGGGGTCAGCGAGGACATCACGCTGGAACAGGAACGCCTCGCGGCACTCGACCATCTGGCCTACACCGATGGGCTCACGGGGTTGGCTAACCGCGGCGCGCTGATCCGCCACATGAAGAAGCTTTGCAGGCAGAACGTCGCCTTCGGTCTGATGTTCGTCGATCTCGACCGCTTCAAGGTCCTCAACGATACGCTGGGCCATACGGCCGCTGACCGTCTGTTGCAGGACATCGCCAAAGTCATCCAGGGCGCGCTTCCGCCGGATGCCTGTGTAGCGCGCCTCGGCGGAGACGAGTTCGCGGTGATCGTCAGGGGCGAGAGCGACAAGGTCACGCTGGCAAGCCTCGCGCAGTCTCTTCTGAACCTGTTTTCAAGCGACGTTCGAAAAGACCACGCCGCGCCGTTCGTCACGGCGTCGATCGGCATATCCATCTATCCCGAGCATGGCCGCGATCACGAGGCGCTGCTGACGAGCGCGGACATCGCGATGTATGCGGCGAAAAAAGGCGGCCGCAACGGCTTCCGGTTCGCGGACGAAGCGTCCAGCGATGTGCTCGGAGATTTCGAACTGGAGTGCAATCTGCCCACGGCGCTGGCGTCGAACCAGTTCGTGCTGCATTTCCAGGGTATTCACGAGCCGGCCTCTCTGACGGTGAAAGGCGTCGAAGCACTGGTTCGATGGAATCATCCAATGCGAGGTCTGGTGGGTCCCGGCAGCTTCATCCCGATCCTGGAGGAAAGCGGGTTCATCGTCGAAGTCGGGACATGGGTCATGGACGCAGCCCTCGCTCAACTGGCCGTCTGGCAGGCCGCCGGCAAAAAAGGGCTGTCGATGTCGGTGAACGTGTCCGCGCGTCAGTTGCGGGATGACTCGCTGGTCGCGATAGTCGACCAGGCGCTGCGAAAACACCGGGTGCCGCCGCGCTGCCTGCAGATCGAACTGACCGAAAGCGCGTTGATGGAAAACCCCTCACTCGCGCAGGCAACGCTAATGGCGCTCAAGCGCCTGGGCGTGCGCATCGCCATCGACGACTTCGGAACGGGATACTCGAGCCTGCGCTATCTGGCCGATTTTTCGCCGGACATCGTCAAGATCGACCGCTCGTTCACGGCGAGGCTAGGCCGCGACTCGGCGGCCGCGTCGATCGTCCGGGGCATCATTCAGATGTCGCACGAACTCGGCATCAAGGTAACGGCCGAGGGTGTCGAAACGAATCAACAGCTGCATGCGCTGCGCGACGCAGGCTGCGACTTCGTGCAAGGGTTCTTTTTGACGAAGCCGATGAAGGCGGAGAATCTGGTTCAGTGCGAATGCTCTCTGTCCTCGTCCGCCGCAACCTCGGCAGCTAGCGTCTGCTCCCATTGAGAAACAGATCCGCGACGACCGAGCGCAGCCATCGATTGCCGGCTTCGTGATGGTATTTCGCGTGCCAGTGCTGGCGCACCGCGAACCTGTCAACCGGAAAAGGACACGAATGGACCACGACGTCGTTCGTCCGCGCCAGCGTCTCGCCAATGTGCCGTGGCAAGGTAGCGATCAGATCGGTCGACTTGATGATCGATCCGAGTCCGAGGAAGCCGGGCAATTCGAGCACGACGTCGCGTTCGATGTTCTCGCGCAATAACGCCTGTTCGAGCAGTTGGCCGCCCGTGCCAGCCGCAATGACGACGTGCCCCTCGCTGCCGTATTGCTTCAGACTCAGCCGCGCACGCACGCGAGGATGATTGCGGTTCGCAAGGCATACCCAGTCCTGCATATAAAGCTGTTGCTGGTACATACCGCCCCCCAGCCATGGCACGTGCCCGATCGCAAGATCCGCCTCGCCGGATTCGAGCGCCCGCTCCGTATTGCCGTCGATCCTTGCCGCTTCCAGCCGAACGCCCGGCGCCTGCGCCCGCAAATGCGCCAACATTCGCGGCAGCAGCGTAATGTGGCTCGCGTCCGTCATGCAAATACGAAAGCGTCGTTTGGCGGTGGCGGGATCGAACGAGATCTCCCAAGCAGCGAACCGGCGCAGCGACTCCAGAATTTCCCTGCACGGCCCGATCAGCGCGTCAGCCTGCGGCGTGGGCGTCATACCGCCCGGCGTGCGAACGAACAATGGGTCCTGCAAATGCTCGCGCAAGCGACCCAGCCAGATGCTGACCGTCGGCTGACTTTGCCCGAGCTGCTCTGCGGCGCGCGTGACGCTTCGCACGTCGTAAAGCAGGTCGAAAAGCTGAAGCAGCTTGAGGTCCGGAAGCTCAGTGGTACTCATGGCGGTATTGTCATTTGCAATATCGCCATTGTATCCATTACGTTATGCCCATGAACGGACGTCCGTACCCTGGGCCTCCTCGCCCCCACATGCGTCAAATGAGCGGAACGGTCAGGCGGTCGATGATCGCTTGCGTCTGCGGTCGAACGCCGCGCCACCACTCGAACGCCTCCGCAGCCTGCTCGACGAGCATGCCGACGCCGTCGGCGATGCCCTGCACGCCCGCATTTCGCGCGAGCCGCAGGAACGGCGTGAGCCCCTTTCCATACGCGAGTTCGTACGCGGTTCCCGCTGGACTGAACACCTCCGGGGGAACGGCGGGCAACTGACCGGTCAGGCTCGCCGATGTCGCGTTCACGACGAGGTCGAACTGCCCCATCCCTTCGAGTTCCCGGTAGCCGCATGCGATCAATGGGCGGCTGCTCGCGACTTGCGCGACCAGCGCCTCGGCCTTGCGCACATCGCGATTCACGACGACCAGTTGCGCCGGACGCGCCGCGATGAACGGCAGCAACGCGCCACGCACCGCACCGCCCGCACCGAGCACGAGCACGCGCTTGCCCGCCATCGGCTGAGCGAGGTTCACTTCGATATCGCGCACGAGACCGACGCCGTCGAAGTTCTCGGCAATGATCCGGTCGTTTTCGAACTTCAGCGCGTTCACGGCGCCCGCGAGCGCGGCCCGTTCGCTGCGCTCGTCGGCAATCGCGAACGCTTGCAGCTTGAATGGTGCGGTGACGTTCATGCCTCTGCCGCCCGCGGCGATGAACGTCTTGACGGTCTCGGCGAAAGCATCGGCGGGCTCGATCGGACCTTCGATCGCCGAGTAGCTGATGTCCTGTCCGGTCTCCTGCGCAAACAGACCGTGGATCAGCGGAGATTTCGTGTGGCCGATCGGATTGCCGATCACCGCGTATCGGTCGCTCATCACGCGCTCCTCTTCGAAAACAGCACGCCCTGGGTCTGCATCGCGTCGATTTCTGCGGCGCTGAATCCGAGCGACTGCGCGACTTCCGCGTTGTGCTGCCCCAGGTCCGGGCCGACTTCGCGGATCGACGTATCGCAGTCGGAGAAGCGGAACGGCAGGTTAGGCAGGCGCAGCTTTCCGAAGCGCGGATGGTCCTGCTCGATCACCATGCCACGCGCGACGATCTGCGGATCGTTGAGCACTTCATCGATGCGCTGCACTTTTGCGCAAGGCACGTCGACGCCATCAAGCAGCGCCAGCACGTCGGCGACCGGGCGCGCCGCAACCCATGGCTTGACGACCGCGAGAATTTCTTCGCGATGGGCGTTGCGTCCGTTCAGACGGTGGAACCTCGCATCGGTTCCGAAGCCGGCCGGACCGCCGTGCTGTTCGACGAGCGAAGCAAACCGCTTCCACGCATCGTCGACCTGCGCGGCGATCACCAGATCGCCATCGGCCGCGCGAAATACGCCGTACAGTGTCGACGTCGGCATGTCGTGCCCCGTCTGCTCGGGCAGCACGCCTTGCATCGTGTAGCACTGCACCGCGTACTCGTGCATCGACACCAGCGTGTCGTACAACGCCATGTCGATGTGCTGGCCGCGACCGCTCTTCACGCGCCCGAGCAAGGCGGCGTTGATCGCGGCGACCGCGTGAATGCCCGTGTACATATCGCCGAGCGAGATGCGCATCAGCGGCGGCGGTTCACCCGGATTGCCGATCATCTGCATGATGCCGCTCTTCGCCTCGGCGATCAGACCGAAGCCCGCGCGATGCGCGTCGGGTCCGGTGTGACCGTACGCCGAAATCGAGCAGTAAACGAGACCCGGATTGCGCTCGGACAGCGCGGCATAGCCGAGGCCCAGCTTGTCGAGCGCACCGGGCCGGTAGTTTTCGATGAACACATCGGCCGAATCGCACAGGCGTTGCATGAACTCCTTGCCGCGCGAGTCTTTCATGTCGACGCTGACGCCGCGCTTGCCCATGTTCAGTTGCAGGAAATAGGCGCTTTGCTGGTCGTCGAGGATGGTCGCGTGCTGCCGGCCGGCATCGCCGCTGCCGGGACGCTCCACCTTGATCACTTCGGCGCCGAGCGCCGCGAGGCAGCGGCCCACGTACGGACCGGCAAGAAAGTGGCTGTAGTCGACGACGCGAATACCTTCGAGGGGGCGGGCTTGCATCAGTTCGCTCCCGGACGGCGCGGCACCATCAGGCGATGTTCGCCGCGCTGGACGACCTGGCCGTCCTGATTGATCAGTTCGGACGGCAGCACGACGATGCCCCAGTCCGGACGGCTGTTGCTCGCGCGCATATTGCCGACGCGGAACTTGACGTGAAGCACGTCGTTGACCTTGATCGGCAGCAGGAAATCCCACGTCCAGCCGAGCGACATGCCGGGGAGAAAGCGATAGTCGCTCTGCGTCTTCAGCCCATCCGCGATCGACAGGCCGAACAGCCCGTGCGCGACGATCGAACCGAAGTGGCTCGCGTTCGCATATTCCTCGTCGACATGCACGGGCGTGTGATCGCCGGTCAGATCGGCGTAAGCGAGAATGCGTTCTTTCGTGACGGTATAGGTCGGGCTCACGCACTCGTCGCCCTCGTTCGCGTCGTCCCAGTACTTTTCGATGATCGTGCTCATGCTTTACGCCTCCGCGCGTGGATTGATCGCCAGCGCCTGCGCAACGCACGTGGCGGGTTTGGCCTGAATCACTTCGACCGCGAGTCCATCCGGCAGACGCAGCCAGTTGCGCCCCTGCGGCATTTCACTGACGCCGAACGCTTGCGCCGCGGCGAGCGACGCCTCGAGGTCCTCGCACATCACGCCGAGATGCGCGAGCCGGCCCTCGGGACCCTCGTAGCGCGGATCACTGATGAACTGCAGTCCGCCGAGCGTCCAGTACTGACGCGGCTCGTCGCGCGTGCCATCCACCTCGCGCATGGTCATGCCGAAGACTTCTTCGAAAAAGCGGATATGCCAGTGAATATCCGTCACCCAGATGGCGACGTGCTCCAGATAGGCTTTCGCGCCGCTCATGCCGTCGCTCCTTCTCGCTGACGGTCCGTCAACGCGCGCTCGATGCCCTTGATGCACGCGACGAGCGTCGAATTGACCGGCGTCGGCACGCCGAGGCGCTCGCCCCAGCGCACGACCGCTCCGTTGATGAAGTCGATTTCCGTGATCGAGCCTTTTTCGAGGCTCTGCAGCATCGAGGTCTTGAACGCGGGCGAGAGTCCTTCGGCCGCGAGCGTCCAGGCTTGTTCCGCTTTCGTCATCGAAAGATGGATGCCGGCGGCCTTCGCGGCTGCCATCGCTTCTTCGATCGCCGCCAACGCGGTGGCTTTCAGAACGGGCTCTTCGTACAGTTGCCCATACGTCAGACCGGTGATGCCGGTGATCGCGCCCGTCGCGACGTTGATCAGCAACTTGTCCCACATGGTGCCGAGGATGTTGTCGCTGATCGTGGTCGTCAGACCCGCGCTGTTGAACGCGTCGGCGATGGCGCGGACCCGGTCGGTGACCCGGCCATCGAGTTCGCCGACGATCGTCAGCTTTCCGTTCACGCCCGACTGGATGTGCCCCGGCGCCTTCAGCACGCCGCCCACATAGGTCTTGCCCGCCAGCACGCGCTCCCGGCCGACGATTTCGCTGAGCACGTCTTCATGGCCGAGGCCGTTTTGCAGCGACAACACGAGCGTGTCGGGTCCGACGAGATCGAGCGCGCCGCGCATTGCCGAATCGGTGTGGAAGGACTTGACCAGCACGATGACGAGGTCCACCGGCCCGACTTCGGCGGGGTTCATCGTCGCGCGAACTTTTACGCGGCGGGAGCCGTTGGCATCGTCGACTAGCAGGCCGTCGCGGCGCATGGCCTCGACGTGCGCCGCGAAGCGGTCGACCAGCCACGTCTGATGGCCGCCTTCAGTCAGCGCGGAGCCGATCGCGCAACCCAACGCGCCGGCTCCCAGGAATGCGATCTTCATAGATGTCTCCGTGATATGGAGACGAAGATACGATTCCGACCTCATGCTGGCAATGCAATGGATGCAATAACGTCATTGCGAATTTTAATATCGAAGCTATCAATGCGTGCCCACCATTTGCCCGCTCTGTCTCGCGCTCATCGCCGCGGCGCTTTCCGCTCGGTGCATCGCGGCCACCTTCGCTTCCGCTGCCTGGATATCGGCGGGATACGAACCATCATCGCCCATCGACGGGTTGTATCCCGCCGCTTCCAGTTCCTCGAGTTCGTGCATGACCTCCGCACGCGTGAGTTGATGAGGCTGGGGCTCCGACACAGTTTGCGCCTCCGCGCTTGCGGAACTCGCCATCAACATCGCACCGGCGATCATGAGGCTCAGTAACGGGGAAACCGCGTATTGATTCAACGAATCGGATTTCATGATGTACTCCTTTTGACCTGAGGATGTATTCGCGCATCTGCATTCACTTCGGACCGTCTCGTCAGATCGTGAGTGTTACGCGATGCACATCCGGTAGACGGAGTTTTCTCGTTGGATATTCCCGGTCTTTTCTAAATAGAACTACCACGCAATCTCCGACGTTCGATCCCATTGCGCAATTGACCTGCGACGAACGCGCCGACGATCAGAGACAGATACAAGGCCACGAGATCGTGACGCCATGCGTTCAATGCAAGCTGATGCGCAATCAGTTTCGGATCGGGAGTTGGAAGGACCGCCCGCTTCGCTTCGACCGCTCGCATCATCCGGACAAAGCCTGCGGCGGACAACAATGGCAGCACGATGACCCATGTCAACAGCACGGGCCTCATGCGAAGCGCCCAACGCATGTGACGCAAGCGAAACCATAGTCCGAGACATCCGTGTATCCATCCCGGCGCGAGCAGCGCAAGCTGCAAACCCTGCGTACCGGTCGTCAGCAACTGGATCACGACACGCTCGTAGTCCGGTTCGAAGCCATAGAGCGTGGACGCGAGCCGGGTCGTCACAGCATGACGGATCAGCAGCAGCGGCAGGCTGAGTCCTGCCCACAAACGCACCCATTCCGCCAGAGGCAATGCCCAGTGACGGCGGGCATAAATCGTTCGCATCGCCAGCACGAAATGCAGCGCGGCCGCTCCGTATAACGCGATCGTTCCAGGCGCGCTGCGCCAGAGCCGCAGCGCCAGAACCAGACCGCGTCCGGCCAGTTCGAGCGACCAGATGCCGAGCGCGTGATTGAGCAGATGGAGAAAGAGATAGACCAGCAACACCACGCCGGAGCCGAGTTGCAATCGCCGCAATGCGGCCTGCGTCCGCAACGTCATGCGAACGTCCCGCTGGTGTCGTGCGTCACGTGCGGGGCAAACGCCGCATCGTCGACCATGTTCATTTGATCACCCATCCGATGTCAGTCTTACCTGCAAGACCACCGAGATGCGGTGCTTATTCCCGATTCGACTCACGTCGCATCATCGGTTCGAGCCCTGTCAAAGCGTCGCCGTCACCCCACCATCGACATAAAGAACATGACCGTTAACAAAGTCCGACGCGCCGCTCGCGAGGAAGATCGCCGCGCCCACCAGATCCTGCACATCGCCCCAACGCCGCGAAGGCGTGCGATTGACGAGCCAGTTGCTAAACGCTTCATCGTTGACCAGCGCGTCGGTCAGTTCCGTCCTGATGTAGCCTGGGCCGAGTCCATTGACCTGAATGCCATACTGGCCCCAATCGATCGCCATGCCTTTCGTCAACATTTTCACGGCGCCTTTGCTCGCGGTATAGGCGGCAATATTGGGCCGGCCGAGTTCGCTTTGCACCGAGCAGATATTGATGATCTTGCCGCGCCTACGCGCGATCATGTGCCGCGCGACCGCCTGCCCGACCAGAAACACGCTATCCACATTGGTCTTCATCATTTGTTCCCATTGCGCATGGGAGAACTGCTCGAGCGGCGCGCGCCGCTGCATGCCGGCGTTGTTCACGAGAATATCGATCGAGCCGATCTCGCTTTCGATCTGCGCCACCGCCGCGTCCACCGCGTCCGGAGCAGTCACGTCGAAACATCGCCCGTGCACCTTCGCGCCCGCGTCGCGCAGGCGGCTGACCGCTTCAGTCAGCCTCGCTTCATTGCGGCCGTTCAGCACGACTTCGGCACCGGCGCCCGCGAGCCCTTGCGCCAACGCATAACCGATACCGGTACTCGATCCGGTAACGAGCGCGCGGCGCCCACTCAGGTCGAACATCTGCAGACTGTGGTTCAAATCATCCCCCTTTTTGCATTCGATGTACCAGCGTTCGAGTCGTGAAGCTAACCCGATGAATCGAGATCGTGCCGGAATCGACGGCGCTGCGCGGCGTCGGTGATGCAAGCTTCGACCCGTTGAACGAACTCGTCGAAACTTGCGGCATGCCGCGCCTCGCGACTGGCGATCATCTTCGCGATCGGCCCCACATAGACGGCCAGTTTAACGGCGACGGCATCGATGCTGGCCTGATCGATCGCACTGCCCGGTGACGTGCCTGCGGCGCTCGCGGGCGAGACAGCCGATACCTTCGCCGCAGCCGCCGCGACGCCTGAGCCCGGCGATGACGACGCGACCATCGACATATCTGGCGAGCCCGCCGTCAGCCGCGCGAAGGCCTGCTCGAATTCGAGCCGCGCCGTGTCGGGCAACCCCGCCGCCAGTTGCGCGCCGAGCGCCGGCAGGTCGCTCGCGTGGGCGGCCGCGCGTCGCACCAGCAGGCTCGCGAGCGGGCCCATGTGGATCGCGAGTTGGCGTTCGATGCGCGCGAGCATCTCAGGCGACCAGCTCCGCGGCGCCGAAGGCACAGGCATCGGCGGGTTGCCGCCAGCCGTCGCGTGCGCCGGCAAGGAAGCGGACGCGGACCAATACGCGGTGGGCGCCACGATAGTCCGGTCATCGTCGGCCGCGGCGGCTGAGACGGCCAACGACCTCAAGCTCGCGAGCCATTCCGCGGCCGAACCGAAGCGGTCGTCCGGCCGCCGCGCGAGTGCCCTGGCGAGCATCGCGTCGATTGCCGGCGGCAACGCGGAGACGATTTCCGATGGCCGGGCCGGCGCATCTTTGAGGATCTTCTGCCTGATCGTAGCCGGCGAGCCGACGAACGGCTGACGGCCGGTCAGCATCCGGTACAGCACGACGCCGGCCGAGAACAGGTCCGCGCGCGCATCGACCGATTCGCCCTCGAACTGCTCGGGCGACATGTAGCTCGGCGTGCCGATCATCCACCCGGACGAGGTTGCCGATGAGCCGATGCGCGCGACGCCAAAATCGGCGACCTTCAGCAGTCCCGCCGCCGTGACGAGCAGATTCGCGGGCTTGATGTCGCGATGCACGACGCCCGCCTCATGCGCATACGCGAGCGCGGCAAGCAATTGCGCAAGCCAGTGAAAAGCGTCCGAGAGCGGCAGCGGGTGGCCGGGCACCAGCAAGGTATCGAGGCCATGTCCGGCGACGTACTCCATCACGATGTAGGCCGTATCGCCGTCTTCGCCGAAATCGTGGACCGTGACGATGTTCGGATGCGCGAGCCGACCGGCCGCGCGCGCCTCGTTGCGAAAACGCAGCAGCATGTCGCCGCTACTGTCCTCGCTGGCGAGGAGTTCACGGCGCACGGTCTTCAGCGCCACCGGTCTTTCCAGGTGCGGATCGAACGCGAGATAGACGACGCCCATGGCTCCCGTGCCGAGCACGCGGTCGATCCGGTACTTGCCAATCCGAGTAGGCGTTGCTTCGTTGCTCATGCGGGTTCCGATCGAGGGGCGCCTGGCCGATCACGCCAGCTTACGCCCCCAGCATCCGCAGCGCTTCGACGAGACTCGTTTTCATGCGGTTGAACGACACGGCGAGCGACGCGATTTCGTCGCCGCCGCGCGTCGAAAACGATGCGGTGTCGAGCTTGCCGAGGCTGACTTCATCGGCCGCGCGCGACAAAGCCTTGAGCCGCTTCGTCACGAGGAAATGCACCATCAGGTTCAGCGCGATCAGCACGCAGCCAAACACCGCGGCGAACGACAGCATGAACGTGCGCCACACGCTGTGCGCCTGTCCCAGCGGCAGCGACATCGGCACGGACACGACCTGCGCGCCGATCGTTTCATGCAAAGGCCAGTTGAAGCCGTTGGCCGGCCCGTACTTGTCGATCATTGTGCGCGGCGCCGCGCTGGGCGTGCTGTGGCATTCGAGGCACGCGGCCGAGTCGATGCGGGTCGGCCGCGCGATGTAGAGACTCGGGCCCGACGGCGTCGCGCGTTCGCCAATCAGTTCGGGCAGTTCGGGGTGGTCGTGCAGGCGCCGGATCACATCGGTCTCCCAGTCCGTGGCGCGGTCGCGCGGGTTGGTCGGATCGAGCATCGCGCTCTTGTACGAGAAGCCCGGAAATTTCTTCTGGATCGCGAGCAGGCTTTCGACCGCGGAATATGCGGGAATCGACTGCGGCACGAACGCGTATTTGATCTGCGTGGCAAGCAGCGGCGTCACCTGTTCGGACGTGTAGTTCTGCGCCGCGGTGGCGGCTTCGATCATCAGGCTCGCGTCGCGCACGGTCGTCTGCACCGCGTTTTGCTGCAACACCCGGTCGGCCACGAAGCCGGTCGCGGCGAATCCCGCGGCGAACACGACGAGGAAGGCGAGATTGAACTTCACGGTCAACGACAGGTTCATGGCTGCTCCACGCGAATGGTGTGCAAGGGCGTCAACGCCCGGTGGTGCATGGTATGTCAATGATGCTCGTCGTCGTCCGCCGTCGGTTTGTCCCGGTATATCGAGCCGGGGCCGTATGGTGGACGCACTAGCGGCGCTGCTGACGCGGGCCTTTTGGGTGGCTCGCTCGCCGGGCGCGGCGGCGGTGGCGGATGCAAAATCGGCCGCCATTCCGGCAAAACGTCCAGATGGCTATCGACCTGCGCGCGAAAGGCAGCAGTTTTCAGCCGCGGCACGAAGCGTTTGACGAAAGTGCCGCGCTCGCTGACGCTGCTCGTGAGCCAGGCGGAGACGTCGGCGTAATCGACGGCGCGCAGTGGCGCGGCAAGTTCGTGTCTGCTCGGGAGCCGCCCCGCTACCCCGACCAACGCGTCCCGAAAGCCCGGCGGCATCGTGCCGATGAACTCCGCGGACGGCCGGGGTTGCGCGCGCAGAGGGTCGTCGGCATGTCGCTCGAGGTACTGGCCCGCGCGCAAGGTCAGTTTGGGCGCCTGGGCAGGGGCGCGAACGACGGCGATCGCATCATCGCCGGACTCCGCGAAGATGGCGGCGCGCTCGCCGGAGGTCATCGTGACGACCGACCACGGACCATTGCCTGAAGGTTTGAGCTCGAGGCCGTGAAGCTCGATCGACAGCGGCGCTTGCGTGGCTGCGCTCGGGTTGCGGGTGACCTTGAGCCAGCCGCTCAGCATCGTGATTTGCAGCGGTCCCGCCGCGGCGTTTTGCGGCGCCGACGGCGCGTTGAGCAGCACTTGCGTTTGCGGCCCGAGCGCGATCAGCGTCCCCGCACTGTCTTCGAGTTGCGCGGACTTGCCGACGTCGGTTTCGATGATGTCATCGTCGCGCAGCCTGGCGCCCTCTCCCGTCCGATACAGTGAGGCGCCGCGAATCACCGACACGGGACTCTCGGCGAACGACACGACAACCTCCGCATGCACAAGCGGCACCGCCGACGCAAGCAGCGCCAACGCGCCGCCCGCGCGTGCGCGCAAGAAGGCCGACGCCAGCATGACGAGGAAACGGCGAGCGAATGGCATCATCGGGGTCCGTTACGTCGGGGTCTGCGGTACTGTGTATCGTAGACGGTCCGATTCGTCGAGGGGTTCACCGACGATCGCCGACGCACAACGTATTTGCCCCAATCGCGGCACGCGAACCGCCGCGCCCGCGTCAATTCGCAAACGTGGCCAGCTTGAACGTGCACGCAGTCGCCCCCGGCATCAGCAGCCCCTGCTCCACGCCGACGGGCACCTGACTCTTGCCCGGCCCGTACAGCCAGTAGGTGAAGTAAAGCGCTCCCGCATGACTGACCGCGAGCCGTTCCAACGCTTGGAATGGCCCCGAATTGATCTTGCCCAATTGCGGCACGAGGTTGATATCGGTCGAACCGCCGAGCGTGTGCGGAATCGCGTGGCCGCGATGGTAGGTCCCGCCGTTCGCGAGCGGGTGTCCGCGCATCCGCGTGGCGATTGCCTTGCGCGGCACCGCACTCTTTCCCTGACTGATGCCCCACGCCGCGACGAGGCGCTCGGTCGACATGTCGAACAGATAGGAAAACTGGCTCACGGTCGTTTCGAGCAAGTCGCACGATGCCACGCGCCCAACGTAGTCGTCAGCCCACAGGTCGACTAGCAGCGGCGCGACCTCGTCGTTGAACGCGTCTGCCGCATGCGCTTGCGACAGGCGCGGCAAAATGCGGTTGAGTTCTGCGTAATCCGTCATACGTCACCTCGACAGCGCGTTTCGCGCGGGCTCGCTTCGTCCTCGCTTGGTCCTCGCTATCCGCCCGCTCTCGCGACCGCCTCCTGCAAGCGCCGCCGCACCTTGCCGACATCGATGCCGCCGGGTCCCGGCGTATCGATGATCGGCATATAGCGCGCGGGCGTATGCAGCAAGTAGGCCTGCATCTCATCGATCACGATCCGGTCGCTCGGGTCATAGCCGAGATTCTCCAGTTGCCGGGTCAGCTCCGCGCGTTCCTCGTAGCTCAGTACCTGCCACCAGAACGCGCGGCACGCGTGCGCGTATGCGCCGTCCGAGAAGTACTGCCAATGACCCAATTCGTGACTGAGGATCGCCGCCCGGACCGTGGCGTCGATCATCTCGCCGCCCGGCGCGCGACCCAGCCCGGGAATGGTGATCAGAAAGTCGTGTGCGTTGGCCGCTTTCCAGGTCCCCTTCTCGTCGCGAATCAAACGCCATCGCACGAGAATCGTCTGCAGAGTGCGCTCGCCCTGGTTCAGCACCACGCCCTGCTCGCGCGCGAGTTCGAAGAAATGCGTCAACTCCTCCGTGCTGAAGTTGTTGCCCGCCGTCAGCCCGGTCGGGTCGGTGCCGAAGCGCCGCGCGTGAGCCGCGATGGCCGCCGCCGACACCACCCGGTCGTGCGGCATGTCGCGGCGTTCGAGCAATGCCACCACCCGTGCGAACATCGCGCCCTGTTGCTCGAGGCTGGCCGCCTGCATCACATAGAGGCCGGGATGGTCCGTCACGGTGAACAGTTGCTGGCGGGCGTCGGGCGCCAACGCGGCGGCGAGCTGGGCAAGCGGCAAGCGCACCGCGCCGGTGTCGTCGTCGACGGCGGCGGGTCGGTTGGCGGCCTCGTTCGAGGCCTGCGGACCCGCGGCGACCGCGATCGTGGCCACGCACGCGAACAGCAGCATCGCCCGTTTCGCGACGTCGCAATACACGCGATAACGTGTCATCGGCGGCAACCTCGAAAGCACCTAATCCGTGACCGTGACGATCGTCACCCGACGGTTCTCGGGCGCCGTCGGATTGCGCTTGTTCAACGGATCGGAAGAACCCTTGCCGAGCGACGACAGCCGCTCCGCCGCGATGCCGTCCTTCTGCGTGAGATATTCGACCACCGCGGCCGCACGGTCTTCGGAGAGCTTCATGTTGGCATCGGCCGACCCGCGAGGATCGGCGTGCCCTTCGACGCGAAACCGGTACGCCGCGAGTTTCTCCGACTGCAATGCGCCGGCGACCTTGTCGAGCGCGGCCTTCGCGCTGTCGGTGAGCGTGGCCGAATTGGTGGCGAACGTGATCAGGATCTGCGCGGCGGGTTTTCTCGCGGCCGCGGGGCGGGGCGCGGCGGACGGCGGCTTGTTCGACAGCACGAAGCCGCGCGTCACGACGTTCTCGCCCGTCTCGCTCGACTCGTCGGGTTGGAGCGCGCGTGTCACCGACTGCTCGTTGATGTCCTGCTCGTTCAGGACCGGTTCGGCTGCGCGCGCGGCCGTGCACAGCAACGCAAGCAAGCACAGCGCAGCGGACAGAACGCTGCCTGGAAAGCGTCGTGCGGAACAGGAATAGGTCAGGCGTGACAGGCGTGACAGGCGTGACATACGGCGATCTCCGCGCAATGGAGTTGCGGTAAGGCCGCCAGCGCCCCGTCCCGGACCGTCGGCGAACACCGGCGGGAACCGGCGTATGACAGCCTCATCACTTAAAGACGAATGACGGGAAGTCAATTTGAAACGCTGCTCCTTACCCCGCGCCGCGCGTGTGTGTGAGGCCGTGACTACGCGACCGGGTTCGAAATCACGTCGATCAGCGAGTCCCACTCCTGCCCGCCGACGTCGAGCAGACTCGCGAACTGCGGGCCGGTCGTCGCGGCTGTGGAAACTCTCACCGAAGCCGGCACCGCCGGCGATCCTTCGCTCCACCAGACCGCGTGTCCCACTGCGACGGTCCGTTCGAGCAAGGCCGCGAATCCGCCGTCGGCTGCATCGGGGATGGCGAGCCGCCACGGCATCAAGGTGCGATCCTCGTTGAACAGGCTCTCGGCATACAACGCCGCGTCGAATGCATCGAGGGCGAATTCCGGCGTCAGTGTCGACAAGGCCAACGTCACCAGCCGGTCATACCATCCTTGCGCATCGGACAGTCGCCGTTCGAGTTCGGCGCCGTCGATCGCCTCGGCGATCGTGAACGGAAAATAGCGCCCCACACGGTCCACGCCGGGCGTCAGAACGCCCGCCCACGCGCTCGGGCCATACAGACCCGCGCCCAGCGCGAAACACCACACAGGGGCATTCAGATACAGTTCGAGCCACTGCGCGCCGAAGCGCTGCCGTGCGAGCAACATGCCTTCCTGCAAGCGCTCATCCCAACGCGTGACGAACTCGGCGTCCAGGCGCCGTCCTACGAAATCGCCATGCGTGCGCACCTTGCCGAAGAAACCGGGCCCCGGCGCCGGCTCCTGCGCATGCTCGCCTCTCATAGCCGATCCGGACAGCGGAACTGCTCGAGCATCGCGCGACGAAACGGATTCACGATGCTGCTGGCCGCCAGTTCGAAGTCCGCGCGCCGGCCATCCGAGTCGAAGCTCAGGCGGAAGCGGTCAGGTTGCGCGGTAGGTTGCAGGCGCGCGTTGTCCATCAGATGCAGCAGTGCCCACGGTCCGTCGGCGCGCGCCGCCGGTGCATTGCCCGGTGGCGTGAACTCGACGTGCGCCTGGCCGGTGCCCTTGCCGCTCGGCCACTGGAACACCATCGATTGCGGCGCGTCGGGCTTGACGACCATTTGCTGCCCATCGATATCGAGCGTGAACTGCGTAATCGATGGATCGATCGTGAGCGGCTTCACCGTGAAACGGACCGACACGTCGCGGCCGCCAGCCCGGAAGAACGCATCGCGGATCTGCGCCGCGCGCTGGAATTGCGCGAGCACGTCGACCGGGATGCCGAGCGTATCGACGCCGCTGCGCCACTTCCACTGCGGTCCCGACATGTCGACCATCGTTGCGAGGTTCTTCTGGAAGAAGTCGTCGATCAGGCCGCCCGGGCTCAGCAGCTTGCCGAAGTCATCGGGTGCGACGTCGCGCGTCGAGGCGCGCACCAGCGGATAGCGACCGTCGAGCGCCTGCCGGCACAGCTGCGCCACGTTCGCCTGCCACAACGCGTTCAGGCGCGCCCGCTCGCCGCCCACCATCAGCGACCCAGCGCCGCCCGCGACGTCGGTGGCCACCGTCGCGAGCGGCGGCGGCGCCCCCTGGGCGACCAGCTTGAGCTTGTTCAACGCGTCGCCGGGCGGCGGCGGCAAGCCCTGGCGGCGCGCCGAGTCCGCGGCCTCCAGATAGGTCGCGGCGTCCTTCAGCGCGGCGAGCTGCGTATCGAGTGGAACTGGGCCCGGTGCGCCGGGTTTGCCGGCGAGTTCATGCAGCGCCTGGAAATGCGCGTCGACCGGATTGAGTTCGGCCGGTGCGGGCGGCGCGGCGTCTTCCGGCTGATTGCCGAGCGCGCTCTCGAGACGCTTTTTGGCCGCATCGAGCTTGTTCGTCAATGCGGCGACGCCCTGCTGCGTCAGCGAGCCGCCCGTTCTGGTGCTGCCCAGCGTGGTTTCCTGCGCCGCGGCCAGCATCAGCGAGCGCAGCGGCGAGTCGGGCGCCGCGAGCACATTCGCCACGCGCGCGCCCTGTTGCACGCCGTCGAACGACACCACGTCGATATCGTTCAGCAACGCGTCCCACTGGCGGATGTACTCGTCGTAGTAAAGCCGCGTGATGCCCGCCTTCAGATCCTCGAGTCCGTTCGGCGTCAAGACCGATTCCTGACGGCCGAGCACCCAGTCGTCCTTCGCGATATCGATCACCGCCGCGTCGCGCAACTGGCCGAACTTCTGATAGCCGGCCCGCGTGTACGCGCCTGAAACACCGCGCGTCAACGGCGCGCCGCTCTTGCGCACCAGCACCAGCGACGCATTGCGCCCCGCCGCGTTGGCGACGCTGAACTCCGGCAGTCTGCTCTGTTCGAGATCGCGTTTGACGCGATTGAACAGGCGCTGCGTCAGCGGCATTTTGGCGAGCGTCGCGCGCGCCTGCGCGATCAGCTCCTTGTCGAGCGGCAGCGACGCATCGAAGCGCGCCGGCTCGAACAACGCGGCCAGATGGCCGTCGATATCGTTGCGCTGATCGTCGCTGGCATCGCGCAACGGCCCGCGGCGCCAATCGACGTCGGCCCACAAGCGCACCGAGTCGGCGTCGAAATGCATCGAATCGCCCAGCATCAGATACGCGCGCAAGACTTCGTACTGGAAGTCGGGATTGTTCGCGTCGCCGCGGCGCAATTCTTCTTCCATCCGGCTCACCACCAGAGGCAGCAGCGTCTGCCGCAACAGACGCCGGTAACTGGCCTGCGCTTCGAGGCCGAGCTTGTCGCCCTGATAAAGGCCGAGACGCGACAGCCACGGCACGCTTTTATCGCGGTCCGCATAACCGCCGGGCAGGTCGCGCGCGGCATTGAGCAGCGGCAGCAGCGCCAGCGGGTTGTCGCCGGCCTGAGTGGTCTGCGCGAGCTTCTGCAAGTCGGTGACATGCTGTTGAACATCGGCGACGTAGGCGCGATTGCGTTGATAGCTGACGAACAGCAGTACCAGCGCGAGCACGGTGACGACACCGATCGCCGCCAGCGCGGCGCGCTGGAACCACGCGCGGCGCCGCTCCAGCTTCTGGTTCACGCCCGCGAGTCCGGCTTCCTCGAAGATCACGCCGCGCAGCAGCCGCGTGATGAAGTACGCGCGCCCGCTCGCCGGATCGGGCAGCACCGCCTGTTGCTGGAAGCCGAGCGCCGAGGCCACCGCGCTCATCACGCGATCGATCGGCCGGCCTTCCTGGGTGCCGCTCGTGAAGTACACGCCGCGCAGCAACGCGGACTGCTCGAAGCGCGTGGTGCTGAAGGTTTCGTCGAGAAAGCTCTTCAGCACGGCTTGCAGACCCGCGAACTGCTGCGGGAATCCATAGACGAGCGCACGCCTGCGCACGTCGGTCTCGCGCTGCATGCGGCTCAGCACGCGGGCTTGCAGCTGCTTTTCCAGCGCGCCGAATTCGGCGGGAAATGCGGCCAGCGCGTCGTCGGGCGAACCGCCCTCGGTGAACGGAAACGTCATGCCCCATACCTGTTCGCGCTCGTCGCGGCCGAGGTCGTCGAAGAATTCGGCGAAACCCGCGAGCAGATCGCATTTGGTCACGACCACGTAGACCGGAAAGCGCATGCCGAGCTTGCCGTACAGTTCCCTGAGACGCTCGCGCACGGCTTGCGCCTGCTGCGCGCGTTGCGTGTCGGACAGTTGCAGCAGGTCGCGCGTCGACAGGGCCACGATCACGCCGTTCAGCGGCCGGCGCGGCCGATACTTGCGCAGCAGTTGCAGGAAGCCGGCCCACGCGGCCTGATCGGCTTCGGCGAAACTATCCTGGGTGGTGAAGCGGCCCGCGGTATCGAGCAGCACCGCGTCGTCGGTGAACCACCAGTCGCAATTGCGCGTGCCGCCCACGCCGCCGATCGACTGTTTGCCGAGCCGCTCGGCGAGCGGAAACTTGAGCCCGGAGTTCAGCAGCGCGGTGGTCTTGCCCGTGCCGGGCGCGCCGACGAACATGTACCACGGCAACTGGTACACGTACTGACTGCCGAAGCGCCCCTTGACCCGCGCCTTGCGCAAGGTTGCCATCGCGGCTTCGAAACGCTGCTTCAACGCGGCGATGTCGGCCTCGGATTCTTTCCTGCCGGGCTCGGCCGGTCCTTCCGCCACCACGCGGGTGAACCTGATGTTGGCCACACGCATTGCGATCCAGCGCACGCCCCAGTACACCGCCCACACCAGCAGCAGCGTGATGATCGCGGTCCAGCGGCTGCTGTCGCTTTCGAGCGGCTCATGACCCGCGTACGCGAAGAGCGGCCCCTCGACCCAGATGATCAACGACAGCGCGAGCACGCCGAGCAACGACAGCACGATGGCTCGTCTGAGCCAGCCAAAGATTTTCATATCCGGCTCCCCTGTGCCACGCGCGACGGACTGATCCCGCAGGCCTTCACGATGCCGCTCCCGGCGCCAGCACCGTGATATCGACGCGGCGATTGCGCGCGCGATTCGCGGCGGTATCGTTCGGCGCGATCGGCTCGGCGTCGCCGCGCCCTTCGGCGCTGAAACGGGCCGGGTTGCCGGCCCGCGACGCGAGCATGTCGCGCACCGCTTCGGCGCGCGCCTGCGACAGATGCCAGTTCGACGGGAAGCGCGCGGACAAGACTCGCTGGTTGTCGGTGTGTCCCGCGACCACCACGTTGCCCGGCACTTCTTTCAACGCATCGCCGATGCGCTGGATCAGCGGCACGAAGCCCGCGGCCACATCGGTACTGCCCGACGCGAACAGGCCGTCGCCGTTGATCGTGACGACGGTCCGGTCGGGCAACTCCGACACCTGCACGAGACCGCGGGCGATTTCCGGCGCGAGGAATTGCGACAGCTTCGGCGCGGGCTTGGGCGCCGCCGCCAGTTTCGACGCGAGCACAGGAGCCGGCGCGACGCGGATGCCGTGCAGCGCTTCGAACACGCGGTCGGACATGTCGTTGAGCCTGAAGCTCAACACCAGATGAGCGATCACCAGCACGAGGCAGGCGATTGCCGCCGCGACCCACAACGGCACCAGTTGCAGCAACGGCTTGCGCTCGACCTTGACCGGCAGCCAGTGCGGCGACAGATCGCGTTCGGCCGCGCCGCGCTGGCCGCGAATCATCTGTTCGAGGCGTTCGCGGATCGTGTCGAGCTGCGTGCGGCCACCGTCGATCAGACGGTAACGGCCTTCGAAACCGAGGCCGAGAATCACGTAGATCAGTTCGAGCACGTCGATATTGCCCGCGGGGTTCTGCGCGAGACGCTGCAGGATCAGGAAAAAGCGCTCGCCGCCCGAAGCCTCGTTGTGGAACGTCACCAGCAGGCTGCGGCTGCCCCACAATCCCGCCCCCCACGGCGTGCTGGCGATCGCTTCGTCGAGGAACGTGCACAGGCAGTAGCGCGAGGCGCCGAGCTTCTCGTCGTCGATACCATTGGCGCGGCCTTGCGTCTCGAAGTTGCGCACCATTTGCATCAGCTGGTTGCGCAGGTCTTCGACATTCGGATGGGTCGGCAACTGGCGCAACGGCAGCGCCAGTTCGATCAGCGGATTGGCCGCGCGCAACAGCGGATTCAAACCGCCGCCGGCGGGCAGCATCGGCGCGGGCGTCGCGGCGGTTGCGATGAACGGCGCCCGCGTGCCGCCCGGCGTCGGAATCAGGATCGTCGCGCCGGGATCGTCGGCGGGGCCACGCGGTTCGTCTGGACTCACGATGAACTTCCTCAATCAAAGCGTCAGCGGCGAATTGCCCAGAACTCCATCGTCAGTCCGGGAAAGTCACCGGCGACGTGCAACGCCATGCCCGCGGAATTCGCGAACTGCTTCCACAGCTCGTTGCCGCGATCGAGTTCGAAGTAGGTAAAGCCCGCATGGAACGGCAGCTGCCGCGGCGCCACCGGCAACGCGCGCAGGCCGACGCCCGGCAATTGCAGATTGACGAGATCGCGAATGCGTTCGATCGGGCCGATCTTCACCTGCGGCGCGAAGCCGGTCAGGATGTGCTCGGCCGGCATTTGCGCGCGCACCGCGAGCACGAAGGTCGCGCCGGCAAACAGCGTCTTGTCCGGCACGATCGCCACGCGCAAACCGAACTTGCGCTCTTCAAGCGGGATCGCCACCGCGTGCGGGTCCATCACCATGCTCAGCGACGCGCGAATGTCGTCGATCACCGGCGCGAAGGTTTCGCGCAGCCACTCATGGCGATACACCGGATACGCCGGCGGCCGCTTCGACGCCTGGCTGAAAGTTGCCAACTCGCCGGCCAGTTGCACGGCCAGCTGGTACAGCGCTTCGGGATGCAGACCGGTCATCGTCGACAGATGCGCGGCGAGCGGCTCGTGGCGATTGATCAGTTGCAGCAACAGAAAGTCGGCCACCTCCGCGACGCCGGTCACGCCGGGCTGCGCAAGCCGTCCGGCCAGCGCTTCGCCGCGCTGATGCAGAAGGCCCACGAGGTCATCGACGAACGCCGCGAGCCGGCGCGCCACCCGGTAGTCGAGACACGGCGGGCTGTAGTCGTTTTCGAGCACGACGCGGTTGTCCGGCAGACGCTCGAGCACGCGCGCGACGCCGAGCGCCGTGTACGCGTTCGCCACGTCGGGCGCGAGCGCGAGGCGCACCCGCAGTTTGCCGATCTGCAGCAACGCCGCGCCGGCATTCGGATCGTTGCTGTCGCTGACGTCGAATTCGGCGACACGGTGCCGCGCGAAGTTCTCCTCGCTGGCTTCGTTGCCGGTTTCGGCGACGCCCGGCCTGCGCACCGGCAGCGCCAGTTGCACCAGCATGTTGCGGGTGCCTTCGGGAATCTCGAGCGGCTCGGGCAGATCATCGTCGGCGGGCAGATCGAACGGCGTGCCGTCCGGCATCACGCCGGAGCACGACAGCAGCGCGAGCTTGCCGAGCTTGAGCAGCGGCTCGTCGATCTCCAGCGCGGTAAAGCCCCAGCTATACGGACGCAGGCCGGCCGCGCGCGTCTCCAGTTGCCGCTGCAGATAGCGGTCGTGCTGCTGCAGATGCTGGGGCTGCAGAAACATCCCCTCCGACCAGATGACTTTGCTGTTCCAGGACATGTTGTCTCGTTCAAATGTTGCTAGGTGGGATCGCCGGGATGTTTCGGCTGACGCTCGGGGGCCGCGCGCAGTTCGTCGATCTGGGCCTCGTACGCTTCATTGAATGCCCGACCGAAGAACTTCTGGAAGTCGTCGTCGGCATCGCGCGCGACGGCGCCCTGCAATGCGACGAACAGATCCCACAGTTTCGCCTTGCGGTTGGACAGCACTTTTTCGAGCGCGCCGGGGTCTTTCAGCTGCGCTTCGATCGAAGCGGGATTGAAGCGCGCCAGCACGTGCGCGAGCGCCGCGCGCATGCCGGCGAGCACGGCGAGCTCGTGCGCCTCGATATCGTCGAAGGCGCGCCTGAGCGCTTCGTCGGGCGGCAGATAACCGGCCGAGCGGCCGGTCAGCATCTGCGCCAGCGCGCTGTCGACGTCGGGGAAAAATTTGAGCGGGTTGTTGTCGCGCGCGACGATTATCGTCATGTCGAGACGGGCTTCACGCTTGGTCATCGAGCGCGCGCGCAGCACGCCCATCGTGCCGCGCAGCGCTTCGCGCAGCATCGTGCCGACCAGACGCGCGAACTCCGGTTCGGGCAGGTTCGGCGCGCGCGACGGGTCGAGGCCGAGGCCTTCGAGCAGCGCCTGCATGATCGCGGGGTTCTGGCTCGTGGTGGTGGCGGTGGCCGTTTGGCGAACCGGGGCTGGGGCTGGCTGCGCGCTCGGCGCTGGTGCCGGAGACGGCGATGCGGTCGGGCCCGCGGATGGAGCCGGCCGCTGAACCGGCTGCGCCACTGGCTGCGGGGCCGGCTCCGAAGCGGGCTCGGTAGCGGGCTCCAAAGCGGACTGCCCAGCCAGCGACGGCCCCGGCGCCGCAGCCGGCACGGCAACCCGCGCGGTGGCGGCCTGCGGCGCGACCACGGGCACGATCACCGGCACCACCGGCGCCAGAGGGGTCGATGGCGCGAACTGGGTCGACGGCGTGGACGCCGCCGACGGTATCCCGAACAGATCATCGAACGGTGTCGGGGCCGACCCCGCCGCGCCGGGATCGAGCAATCCCGGCGGCAAGCCGGTCGGGCCGCCCAAAGGCGCCGCCGACGGCGCGGGCGCAGTGGGCCATCCCGGCAACTCGTGCGCGGGACGCGGTGCGGCTTGCGGCCCGCTGGCCGGCCCCGGCGTTTCCCACTGCGCCAACGCATCCGCGAGCGGGTCGTAGTCCGCCGGGATGCCTCCCACGGGCGTGGCCGGCGTGCCGGGCTCGGGCCGGGATGCCTGCGGCGCCGAGAACGCCTGCAACTCCGGCGATACATGATCGCTCTCCGAGCCCGCAAAGCCCGGACGCGTCGAGATCCGCTGCTGTGCGCCGAAGCCCGGCTGCCCGAGCGGATCGAGCGCGCCGAGCTGCAACACGTCGCCCTGCGAATCGGCGGGCAACGGTCCACTGAGCACTTGCGCGGCACTCAGCGGATCATGGCCGCCCGTCAGCCCGCGCACGTCCGCCGCCTGCTCGCCGATCGACACCTCCAGCAGATACGGACCGATCACCAGACGGTCGCCGTCCGCGAGCCGCGCCTCGCGCGTGCCGCCGAGCGCGCGCTGATTCAGCACGCTCGGATTGCTGCCCAGATCGCACAGCAGATAATCGCCGCCGCGAAACTCGACGCGCGCGTGCACGCGCGAGATCGCGCGCTGTTGATCGGGCAGCACCAGCGTGCAGTCGTTGGCCCGGCCGATCGTGCCGCCGGCGGGGCCGAACGCGATCACGATCGGCTCGGCCAGCGTCTCGTCGTTGAATCGCGCAACCCGCAGCGAAAGAATCGGATAGTTCACTTGGCTCCCCACGAGCGGTCAGGTGCATCACTCACGATTTGATTTTTTTGGTTCCATCATCGGCGTCTTTGGGCGCGCTCGGTGCGCTCGGCGACGAGCCGCTGCCGGAGCCCGCCGAGCCGCCCGAATTGAGCAGGATCGGTGTGCCCGACACCGCCACGCTGACCGGGCCGACCACCACGAACGCGCCGCCCGCTTTCAGCGTAATACTCGCGCCGGCTTCGATCACGATGTTCATGCCCGCCTTGATATGGATATTCATGCCGGCATCGATCGCGTAGTCCATGCCGACTTTTTCCTGCAGCTTCTGCCCAACCTTCAGCGACGCGTTGCCGTCGACCTGGGCGTTCTGGTCGCCCGTCACGGCATCGTGGCGCGCGCCGGTGATCGCGACGAACTCGTTGCCGGTCACCTTCAGATGCCGGTCGTTGCCGACATTGCTCAGCATGTCGTTCTTGACCCAGGTCTCGTGGTCCTTCTCGGCGTGGAAGAACAGTTGTTCACTGCCCTTGTCGTCGTCGAAGCGCATTTCGTTGAAACCGCCGCCGCCCTTGGTCGAATTGCTCTTCAGCGTCGAGAACATCTGATTGGCCGGCAGCGCGTACGGCGGCATCGTGTTCGCGTTGTACACGCACCCGGTCACGAGCGGCCGGTCCGGATCGCCTTCGACGAATTCGACGATCACCTCCTGACCGATCCGCGGCAGGAAGAACGTGCCCCAGTTCTTGCCGGCCCAGCTCTGCGACACGCGCACCCAGCACCGCTTCATGCGCGCGTCCGAATCGGACGGCGGGGCGAACTGCTCCCAATGAAACTGCACCTTGATGCGGCCGTATTTATCGGTGAGGATTTCTTCGCCGTCCGGGCCGACCACCATCGCGGTCTGCGGGCCCGCCACGACCGGCTGCGGCGTCAGCCGCTCCGAGCGGAAGTGGTTTTCCTTGCGCAACGCGCTGAACGCGCAGTCGAAGAACGGCAGCGAAGGATCGTGGCGCACCGTCGACACATAGACATCCGAATTGATCTCGTACGCGGCGCTGACCACCAGATAGTCGTGGTTCTGCGTGTCACAGGCGTGATTTTCGAGCTTGAACTGACCGCCCGGCCAGATGCCGCGCGCGCTCGCGCGGCCCGAGATGCTGTCGTTGCGTGCCTGACGGATCTCGATACCGACCTTCGCATAGCGGTCGCCGTCGCTCGCCTGCACGTGCCCGCTCAGATGTTCCTGCATCGCGTACACCGGCGGATCGTAGACTTTCGGCCGGGTCGCGCGCGACAGCAGGCCTTGCTGATTGCTCAACGTGGGCTTTTCGAAATCGTAGTCGTTGACTTCGTACTTGCCGGTCTGCAATTCCGCGCCCGAACTCCACGCATACACGCATTCCATCTCGTTCGAAGGCTCGTACCACGCATCGTATGGAATCGACGCATAGTGTTCGATCGGTGCGTGCACGTCGCTCGAATCGGTCAGCACCAGCGTGTGCTTGCCCCCTTTGTGCTCGAAGTAGTAGTAGATGCCCTCGTGCTCCATCAGGCGGCTCACGAACGCGAAATCGGTCTCCCGGTATTGCGCGCAGTGCTGCAGCGACGGATAGGTCGCCTGGCACTTGTTGCTGACGTCGATGTTGTAGTCCTGCAGCACGCTGGTCACGATGTCGAGCACGCTCTTTTCATGGAAAAAGCGGCTGTGCGACGCGCGTGTGAGCAGCCACAGCCGCGGGCGCACCACCGCTTCGTAGCGCGCCATGCGGTTGCGGGTGTTGTCGCCCGGCGCGACGATCCGGAATGCCGTGACGATGCCGTTGAATTGCCGCTCGCCCTCGCCCGGCAACGACAGCGCAATCGAGATGTCATGCCCGAGCAGATCGCCGGCTTGCAGATCGTTGCGCTTGCTCAGCAGGTCGAGCCGCCATTCGCTCAGGCGCCCCAGCTCCTCGGTGCCGCTCAGATGCAGAAACAGCAGATCCTCGCCGGCAGGCGCGCAACTGACGGTGACGTGTCGGTTCGGGTTTTGCGAGGTCATATCACGGAATCATCGTCTTGACCGTCGCCGGATTGACGATCGTGACCACGCCGCCCCAGTTGCACATGCAGGTCGACACGTTGTCGAGCGACGGCTGGTTGCCGAGCAGCACGGTCGGCGCGCCCGGCGTCCACGGCGTCATGGTGGCCGGAATGCACGGCATCGGCGTCAGCACGCCCAGCGCCGCCGCCGTCGCGGCGGCGACGGTCGGGTTGGCCGGCGAACTGCACACGCCGAACGGCATGATGTTGACGAGCGGAATGTGATCCATGATGTTGGCCGCGGGCGGCCCTTCGCCCATCACCCGGTTGATCGGTAGCACCGCCAGTGTCGAAGGCGCCGCGCCGAACGAACATTGCAGCGTCGCGCCCATGCTGACTTGTTGCGGCATATGAAGGCATCCTCCGGTTGGATCGATCAATCGAACGTATAGAGAAATTCACCGTCGCGCGCGCCGATCTGCACTTTCGTGACCGCGCTTCCGTTCATCATGCGCGTCAAAAATTCCGTGCTGATGCGCGGCAACAGCGTGTTGGTCAGGATTGCGTCGATCATGCGCCCGCCGCTTTCGAGTTCCGTGCAGCGGCTGCCGATCAGCTTCACGACGTCGTCGTCGTAGGTAAACGGAATCTTGTGCGACACGCGGATACGCTTCTCGATCCGGCCGAGCTGTAGCCGGATGATCGCGCCGAGCATTTCGTCGGACAGTGGGAAGTACGGGATCACCACGACGCGTCCCAGCAAGGCCGGCGGAAACACCTTCAGCAACGGCTCGCGCAACGCTTTGGCGATGCCGTCCGGCTCCGGCATCAGCTCCGGGTCCTTGCACAGGCTCGTGATCAGATCCGTGCCGACATTGGTGGTCAACAGGATCAGCGTGTTCTTGAAGTCGATCACGCGGCCCTCGCCGTCTTCCATCCAGCCCTTATCGAACACCTGGAAGAACAGCTCGTGAACGTCGGGATGGGCCTTCTCGACTTCGTCGAGCAGCACCACGCTGTACGGGCGGCGCCGCACCGCCTCGGTCAGCACGCCCCCTTCGCCATAGCCGACGTAGCCCGGCGGCGCGCCCTTCAGCGACGACACCGTATGCGCCTCCTGGTACTCGCTCATGTTGATCGTGATGACGTTCTGCTCGCCGCCATACAGCACCTCGGCGAGCGCAAGCGCGGTCTCGGTCTTGCCGACCCCCGAGGTGCCGGCGAGCATGAACACGCCGATCGGCTTGTTCGGATTGTCCAGACCCGCGCGCGAAGTCTGAATGCGCCGTGCGATCATCTCCGTCGCGTGAGCCTGGCCGATGATGCGGCGGTTCAGGTTCTCCGCGAGCTTCAGCACGTTCTCGATTTCGTTGCGGACCATCCGGCCCACCGGTATGCCGGTCCAGTCCTGCACGACCGAGGCGACCGCCTGCTGATCGACGGTCGGCAGGATCAGCGGGTCTTCGCCTTGATGCTGCGCGAGCTGCGCCTGCAACTCGCGCAGTTCGGCGAGCCGCGCTTCGCGCGTCGCGGTATCGGTGGCGGGGTTTCCGGTTGCGCCCGGTGCGGCTGTTTCGTTTGCGGCTTCGTTTGCGTAGCTCACCTGCGCCGCGCCCTCCACCTTGCCGGTCTCGCCGCGCAGTTGCGCGCGCAGCGCGAGAATCCGCGTGACCAGTTCTTTTTCCGCCTGCCAGCGGGCGTCGAGCGTGGCGAGACGCGCCTGTTCGGCGGCGAGCTTTTCCGCCGCGGCGGCTTCACGCTCCCGCGTGTCGACGCCCACCGCGCTTTCGCGGCCGATGATCGCCAACTCGGTTTCGAGCGCCGCGATCCGCTTGCGCGAATCGTCGACCGACGCCGGCGTCGCATGCTGGCTGACCGCCACGCGCGCGCAGGCGGTGTCGAGCAGGCTGACCGCTTTGTCGGGCAACTGCCGCGCCGGAATGTAGCGATGCGACAGACGTACCGCGGCTTCGAGCGCTTCGTCGAGCACCTGCACCTTGTGGTGCTGCTCCATCGTCGAGGTGACGCCGCGCATCATCAGGATCGCGCGGGTCTCGTCCGGCTCGCTGACCTGCACGACCTGAAAGCGCCGCGTCAGCGCCGGGTCTTTCTCGATGTGCTTCTTGTATTCGGCCCACGTGGTTGCGGCCACCGTGCGCAGCGTGCCGCGCGCGAGCGCGGGCTTCAGCAGATTGGCCGCATCGCCGGTGCCGGCCGCCCCACCCGCGCCGACCAGCGTGTGCGCTTCGTCGATGAACAGGATGATCGGCTTCTCCGAAGCCTGCACTTCCTCGATCACCTGCCGCAAGCGATTTTCGAATTCGCCCTTCATGCTCGCGCCGGCCTGCAACAGACCGACGTCGAGCGTGCGCAACTGCACGTCGCGCAGCGACGGCGGCACGTCGCCCGCCGCGATGCGCTGCGCGAAGCCTTCGACCACCGCGGTTTTGCCGACGCCCGCTTCGCCGGTCAGGATCGGATTGTTCTGCCGGCGGCGCATCAGGATGTCGACCACCTGGCGGATTTCCTCGTCGCGCCCAACGATCGGATCGAGCTTGCCGTTGCGCGCCTGTTCGGTCAGATCGGTGGTGAAGCGGCGCAGTGCCTCCTGCTTGCCTAGCGCGGCGGCCGGCACCGGCCCGCCGGTGGTGTCCGCGTCGCTGCCTTCGCGCTGCGCGCCGCCCGCCTGAAAACCATCGCTCGCGCTCATCGCCGCTTCCGGCGACTCGCGCAGCAGGCTGTGAAATTCATCGACGAGCGAATCGAGCTTGATGCGCTCGAACTGACGCGAGATGCCGTAGAGCCCGTTGCGCAGCGACGGCGTCTTCAGGAGGCCGACCACCAGATGCCCGGTGCGCACCTGCGATTCGCCGAACATCAGCGAGCCGAACACCCAGCCACGCTCGACCGCCTCCTCGACCTGCGACGAAATATCGGTCACCGAACCCGACCCGCGCGGCAACCGGTCGAGCGCTTCGGTCAGATCGCGCGCCAGCGCGGAAGGCTCGAGCCCGTAGTGTTTGATGATGCGGTGCAAGTCGGAGTCCTGCAGTTGCAGGATCTGATGGAACCAGTGCGACAGCTCGATATAAGGATTGCCACGCAGCTTGCAAAACACGTTCGCGCTCTCGATTGCGCGGAATCCGAGCTTGTTCAGCTTGCCGAACAACGCTGCCCGTTTGATCTCGGCCATTTTTCTATTCCCTCGATGATGTCGATGGCGGCGCCCCCGCGGGCGCCTCGCGGGCCGCCACGGCAATCCGTGAACGGCCGTCGGGACCGGTCGGCTGCAACACCAGCTGACGCTGATCGCCGCGCGCCGGGCGGCCGAGCGTCCACGTGGTGTAGCCGAGCCGCGTGTGGCGCCCGAGCTTGAGGCGCGGTACGTCCTCCTGCTTCAACACCAGCCGGACATCCCAATCGAGCCCGTCGCGCGCGTAATTGCGCACCCAGTCGACGAGGCGGTTCAGACTCTCGCCGCCCGGCAGGAAGCGCTCGTAATCGGCGCGGCTCAACGGTCCGATCACGATGCGGAACTTGTGCTGGCAATCCCACACGCGCGCGCCGAGCAGCGTCGACACGCCGAGCGGGGCCGAACCGTCCGCTGCGCCGAGGCGCAACAGCGAGTTCGCGGGCAGCGTCATCCAATGGCCGACCCACTGCTCGATATCGACCGGCAGGTTGAAAAAGCGCGCGAGCACGAGTTTCAAACCGGCGGCGGGACGGGTCGGCCCGCCCAGCAAACCGGCGAAGTGCAGCTTGGCGAAATCGGGCACCGCGTCGCGCTCGCGCAGCGTCGGCTCGCCGAGCCCGAACACGCTGCCGACATAAAACGAAAAGCGATCGCGCCCCGGACGGTCCAGACTCACGGCCGGTTGCGCATTGGCCCAAGCGCGATAGAACAGCGACACCATGCGGTGATGGAAGACATCGAGAAAGCGCGCGAAGGTCGGATCGTTCGCGTTGCGCGCGCGGTCGCGCGCGTATTCCGTCAGATGGGTCGGCAGGGGTCCGTGCGGCCCGAGCAGACCGAAGAATTTCACCGCGAGGCGCGCGGCATGATGCTCGCCGGCCGGCGTGAAATCACCGAGCGTGGTCGGATGGAAAACCAGTTCGGGTTCCTGCACGAAGCGAATGGCGTCGTCGCGCGGCTGCATCGACTCCCCCACGCGCGGCTTGTCAGGGTACGCGTTCTCCAGCAGCCGCACGACCTGAAAAAAGTCGAAGCGGCGCGCATCGTCTTCGAGCCGGCGCAGCAGTGTCAGAGCGTCCGGCATTGTCCGACCCTCGCTGGCCAGCGCATGATCTCGCCGCGTGAAAGCGTCTTCACGATGGTCTCGGTGAACGAGTTGATCGATACGTATTGCGCGAAATAATGCGCGAGCACCGCGCCGAGCAGAAACGCGCCGGCACCTTCGAATGCGGCTTCGTCGAGCGTCACCGTCACTTCGAGACCGCGGCCGAACACGATCGGTCCCGCGCACGGCAAGCGTCGCGTCACCGAGCGCGAATCGATCGAGCGCACGCCCTCGATCAGCCGCTGACTCGCGATCTCGTCGGCGGGACAGTAGAGGCTCAGCAGATCGCGCAGCGCGCGGGCGCCCTCCTGCGCATCGTTATCGAGCAGCGACGAGTAGTTCAGCGACAGGTGGCTCAGTAGCCGCCATGCCACGGCCCCATGCGCATACGACGGCAGCGGCCGGCTCGGGCCGCTCACGCAGCGCACGCTTTGCACCGGCGCTTCGACATCGAGCGTGAAATCGGCGGGGCCGACGCCGACCGGCATCGTCAATGGCAGGTCGCGGTTCGTGCATAGCACCTGCAAGCCGAGTTGACGCAGGTCGGCGCGAAACGGCGCATTGCTCGCATCCACCAGCGCGATGAACATCTCGCTGCCGAGGTAGCTCGTGCGCGGGCCGCGCTCATGCTGACGTGCCGACGGCAGACGCTTTTCGCGGCGCACCTGGTAGTACGCGCCGGCACGATACGTCGCACCGAGATCGCGCGCGTGATAGAACGGCTCGAAGCGCTGCTCGCCGCCGGCGCCCGCGCTATAGCCCGTCGCACTCTCGATCTGGTAGATCTCGAAGTCCATCGGCCGGGTGCGATCGGCCACCACGTGATACTCGAACTGTTCGTCCGACAGCGCGATGCGATCGGTACGCTTCGAAAAAAGATTGATCGCGGGCGTGCAATGCAGCGCGAAATTATTGGCATCGAGCGACTGTTCGAGCAGCGGATCGCCGCGTTTGAGCAGCACGACGACTTCGATCTCGGTGTCCGCGCAGCGCCGCAACGCCGCCTGCAAGCCGTCGATGGCGACGAACATGAAGCGCTGCGGAAACGCGAAATACTCCTGCAACAGCCGGTAGCCCTGGAACGACTGCCGGCTGACCGGCAGCAATGCCTGATCGTCGGCAAAACCGAGCGGCCGCAGCGCGCTCGCCGGCAATTGCACGTGCCAGGCCGCCGGACGTTTGGCCGGCATCACGACGACGCCGCTCACCGAACCGAGCAGACGCTCGTGGATCCGCGTGGCCATCCCGTCCGAGCCGCGCAGATACAGCGTCAGCCGGTCGAGTTTCAGCTGGTTGATTTTCAGACCGGCGGTGGCGCGCAGACGCAGTCTCAGACCCGCCTTGATACCGGTGCCCGCCGCCATGCTCGCCGGCAACGCGCTGTCGACGCCGCCGAGCGAGCCCGCGTGCGTAAAAAACCGCGCCTCCGTGATTTCTAGCGGCCAAAGCGTCAGTTCGTGCGCGCTGCGGTATTCGCAGCGCGTCGAGCCGTTCTTGTCGAGCACACTGCGCAGCGCGCTGCCGCGTGGAACCCGCACGCCGTCCGCGAGATTGGAGCTCGTCAGGTCGGGCTGGATCTGCACCACCGCCATCGACGGTGTCGGCGCGAGGTAATGCGGATACACCAGTTCCGCGAGGTGCTGGGTGAAGCGCGGGAACTCGTCGTCGATCTTCAGTTGCACGCGCGCCGCGAGGAAACTGAAACCTTCGAGCAGACGCTCCACGTAGGGGTCCGCGCATTCGAGGCTTTCCATGCCGAGGCGCCCGGCGATCTTCGGAAATTCGCGCGCGAACTCGCCACCCATCTCCCGAAGATGCTGCAATTCCTGGCTGTAGTATTTGATCAGGTCGGGATTCATGGCTTCAGCGCGGGCCGCCCTGGTCGATCACGCGGATTTCGCCCACTTCCAGATCGAGTTCGGTCCTGAAGAAAAGCCGCTCCGGATACGGCTGCGCCCACAGATCGCCCTCCACCAAAAATGACACGGTGTTGTGGCGCCCGGTCGTCTCTTCGACTTGCATCGAACTGACCCGCACGGTATCGCGCAGAATGCGAGGCTCGAACGCCCAGATCGCATCGCGCACCAGCCGCTCGAGCCGCAACGGATCGATGCCTGAGGCGGTCTTGCCGGCAATATCCGGCAAGCCGAAATTGATCACGGAGGTCGCGACATACGGATAGCCGCTCAGATCCTGCACCGACGCGAGGCCATTCGCGTTCAGCAGCCAGCCGAGGTCGCGCTGCACGCTCTCGCGCAGCGCGCGCATCGACAGAACGCGGCGCTCGCGCGCTTCCTGTTTGACTTCCGGTTCGAGATCGGTCAGCCGGTCGAGCAGCGACGGTTGCAGGCGATCACGGGCGGTCAGCTCAGCCATGATCCGGCACGGCCGCGCCGTCCTGTTCGGCAGGCGCGTCGCCGCTCGTCAGTTCGATGCTGCGCACGTCGAAGAGCGCGTAGTCGTTCGCATCGGAGGCGAACATGCGCTGTCCCACCGGCCGCGCGAGCGCGGGATCGTCACCGATCCATTCGGTCAGGCGCGCGAGCCACAGCGCGCGATTCGCCTCGGCGAGCGTGCCCGGATAGCGGGCGGGAATCAGGCCGGCGGCCTGGCCGTCGTTGGCCCACGTGAAGACGGCCGGCATCCAGACCCGATCGCGCAGGTCGGACGGCGGCTCGATTTCGATGCGCTTGATGCGCGAAAAAGGAATCCAGTAATAGCGGCCGTTCAATACCGCTTCGAGCGTCGGGCCGAGCCGGTTGTCGGCGTCGGCGAGCCACTCGAACGGTTCGCCGTTCAGTGCGCCGGCGGTGGCGGGCGCCTCGTCGAGCGCCCGCGCGCGCGCGGCGGCCGCCGCGCCGCTATCGCCTGCGGCATCGAGCCGCAATGCCTCGAGCAGCAATGCGAGCCAGCCGGTCGGCTCGCCGAAGATCAGCGGCGCGCGCTCGCCTTTGAAAACCGCCTCGCGCAGCGCCTCGCATTGCAACGCTTCACGATAGGTCTGCACCATCGGCAACGCGGCCGCGTCGAGTTCGCCGACGACGTTCAGTTGCGTCAAGGCGCGATCCCAGGCGCCCATCACCGCGAGCAACTGGAACAGAAACACGCGATAGGCGGCCTTCGACGGATCCTTGCGAACCTGGTTTTGCAATTCGCGCAGACATCCGTCGAGATCGCCTTCGCGCAAGCATTCTTCTGCGTTCATGCCGGTTCGCTCCGGTCTGTCTCAAGTCGTCCCACTCGCCGCCGCACTGCAGCGGCGCGGCCGGTGCAGTGCAGTCGCCCCTTTTTGCCGACAGCCGATCAGGTTTCCGCGTTGCCGGGGATGTTCCATTTCACTTCGACCACGCCGCCCTCCTTCGCGCCCTTGGCGTTTTGCGGCTGATACTCGACATGGAATTTTTCGAAGTTCAGCGTGACGTTCTCGGTGAAGCGCTCTTCGCCGCCGGAGCCCCCCGTCGAATACGAGCTGACCAGCACGCCTTCCAGCGTGATCTTGTAGTACTCGAGCGGATTGTCGCCGCCGGCTTTGCGCACGGTCAGCAAGGCCTTGTCGATGTGGGTGCCCTTGGTGCAGGCCGCCATGATCGGCGGACTCGCCTTGTCGCTGTATTTGGTGAACGACAGATCCTGCACCGACACCTTGCCGGCGCCACCGCCCGTGCCCATGTGCATGGTGCCGCTCTGGCTCAGGCCCCAGCTCCACGCGAGCACTTCGATCTCTTCCTTGTGGGTCTTGTCCTGCGACTCGCCCTTGATGTCGCCCAGCTTCATGAACATGTCGATGGCCATCTTATTCTCCGCTCAAAGCAATTCGTCACTGAATGGGGATTTCCGTCATGCCGCCTTGGCGGACGGAAGCTTCGAAACCAACCGTAGCGATACGGTCAGGCCTTCCAACTGGTAATGCGGACGCAGGAAAAATTTCGACGTGTAATAGCCCGGGTTGCCCTCCACTTCCTCGACGACCACCTCGGCGGCAGCGAGCGGGCGTCGGGCTTTGGATTCTTCGCTCGAGTGCGCCGGATCGCCGTCGACGTACTGGAGGATCCAGTTCTGCAGCCAGCGCTGCATGTCGTCCTTCTCCTTGAAACTGCCGACCTTGTCGCGCACGATGCACTTCAGGTAGTGAGCGAAGCGGCTGCATGCGAACAGATAAGGCAGGCGGGCGGCCAGGTTCGCGTTCGCGGTGGCATCGGGATCTTCGAACTCGGCGGGCTTGTGCAGCGATTGCGCGCCGATGAAGGCCGCGAAATCGGAGTTCTTCTTGTGCACGAGCGGCATGAAGCCGTTCTTCGCGAGTTCGGCTTCGCGGCGATCGCTGATCGCGATTTCGGTCGGGCACTTCATGTCGACGCCGCCGTCGTCGGTGGGAAACGCGTGCACCGGCAGATTTTCGACGGCGCCGCCCGACTCGATGCCGCGAATCCGCGAACACCAGCCGTACATCTTGAACGAGCGGTTGATATTGGTCGCCATCGCATAGGCCGCATTGGCCCACGCGTATTTGCTGCTGTCCGCGCCCGCGGTGTCTTCCTCGAAATCGAATTCCTCGACCGGATTGGTCTTCGCGCCATACGGCGCGCGCGCGAGAAAGCGCGGCATCGCGAGACCGACGTAGCGTGAATCCTCGGATTCACGCAGTGAGCGCCACGCGGCATGCTCAGGAGTCTGGAAGATCTTCGTCAGGTCGCGCGGATTGGCCAGCTCCTGCCATGAATCCATCAGCATCACCGCGGGATCGGCGCCGGCGATGAACGGCGCATGCGCGGCGGCCGAGATCTTGGCGATCTGCGTCAGCAGATCGACGTCGGGCCCGCTGTTGTCGAAGTAATAGTCGGCCACCAGGCAGCCATACGGCTCGCCGCCGAACTGGCCGTATTCCTCTTCGTAGAGCTTCTTGAAGATCGGGCTCTGATCCCACGCGGTGCCCTTGTACTTCTTGAGCGTCTTGTACAGATCGCCCTTCGATACGTTCATCACGCGGATCTTCAAGGTTTCGTCCGTCTCGGTGTTGTTGACCAGATAGTGCAAGCCGCGCCACGCGCTCTCGACTTTCTGGAACTCCTCCGAGTGAATGATCTGATTGACCTGGGCGGTCAGCTTCTCGTCGATCCGCGCGATCAGCGATTCGATCGTCGCGAGCACGTCGCCCGAAATTACGTTGGTATCGCGCAGCGCCTGTTCGGCGAGCGTGCGCACCGCCGTCTCGACGGCTTCCTTCGCCTTCTCGCTCTTCGGCTTGAATTCCTTTTGCAGCAGATTCGCGAAATCGCTGGTTTCAAGCGACGTCTCGCCGGGTTGCGCTTGCCCTTCGGTGCTAGGTTCAGCCATGGTCAGACTCCCCTGTAGGTCACGCTCATTCCTGCGGCTTCGGTGCGGACGCCAACGACTGCAGCAACGCAGGATCGTTGAGCAGCTTCGCGATCAGTTCCTCCGCGCCGGTCTTGCCGTCCATATAGGTCAGCAGGTTCTGCAACTGGCCGCGCGCCTCCAGCAGCTTCGCCAACGCGTCCACCTTGCGCGCGACCGCGGCGGGCGAAAAATCGTCCATGCTCTCGAAGGTCATGTCGACGGCGAGGTTGCCTTCACCGGTCAACAGGTTCGGCACCTGCACGGCGACGCGCGGCTTCATCGACTTCAGACGCTCGTCGAAGTTGTCGACGTCGATCTCGAGAAACTTTCGATCCGCCACCGGCGCGAGCGGGTCGGCCGGCTGACCGGACAGATCGGCCAGCACGCCCATCACGAAGGGCAGATTGACCTTCTTCTCCGAGCCGTAGACTTCGACGTCGTACTCGATCTGAACCCGCGGCGCTCGATTGCGCGCGATGAATTTCTGGCTGCTTTCCTTGGCCACGACGATTCCCCTGGTTGACGCCGCACGGCCGCGAGCAGCATGGCGCATGACTGGCGTTGCTATAAGCGAAAAGGCACATCCCCGCCTGACTGCTTACTCGTTTTCTATACCGCCGACCTGCCGGGCCTGGCTCACGCCTTCGGGCGCGAGGTCCTGCAGAATTTCCATGAAGTTCTTGTCGACTAGCCGGCGCGCGCGCAGCAGCAGCAGCGGCACCGGGCTGGAGGGTTCGTGACGCTCGTAGTACGCGCAGATCTTGTCGATCATGCGGATCACGTCCTGACGGTCCGTGATGTCGCCGGACACCGGTACGGGTGCGGGCGCCGCGCCGGCGTGCTCGCCCGTGGCCGCGTCGCCGTTTGTCGATGCTTGCGGCGCGCCGCCCGGTACGTCCAGACGTTCGCCGAGAAAATCGGCCGCACGCCGCAGCAGTCTCGACAGCGGCGACAGATCGATGGAACGCGCCGCGCCGACACGCTCGGTCAATACCGTCTCGATGCGCGTCGCGCTATGCGTGGCCGCGAGCAAGGCCGTGTGCGCTTCGGCGGCGTCTTCGTGAGCGTCGGCGATCACCGCGTCGATCGAACTCAGCGACGGCGCGTCGACGCCCTTGGGCAGCGGCACTTCTCCGGTCGCATATTCGATGTCGCGCAAACTGACGACACCGTGCGCGCGCGACGACGCGAGCGGCGCGTCGCGCACATCCACCAGCATGCCGGACGCGTCGACGAGCGCGGCGAGCGCGTTGACGCGGGCGGTCGGATCGTTGTCGTCGTCGGGATCGAGCTGCGGGTAGACGTGGTCCCAGCGCTGTTCGAGCAGGCCTTCGACGAGCGCTAGACCCTCGGCGAAGCCGGCGAAACGCCGGCGATTGAGCAGCGCGCGCGCCAGGTGTACCGCGACACGCAAGTCGCGGCCTTTCGCGAGCAGATCGAGCGATAGCGCTTCGGCCACTTTCCAGTCGGGCGGTGTGGCGGCGACCATGGTCTCGCCGAACTGCACCTCCGGCTTGCCATGAACGACCTGTTCGAGCGCAAGGAAGTCAGGGTCGTACTCGAGGTCGTCCCCGCACGGACTGGCAGCTGATATGTCGGCGAGCAGTTCGCCCGCGAGAAGCGTGGCCATGTCTGTATCGGTCTCGGATGAGTAGTCTCGACGCACCGTAAGTGACCGGTACGGGTTGCCCTTGCCCGCCAGGAATCAGCGTTTCCCGGAAATACGTGTTAACTCTAATTAGATTGCCCGTGCCAGCTATTGCGATGTTTTTAGCGGGCATTGCCCATTCTCGGCGGCAATCCGATATGAGAATAGCACGCAGCCCGGAAAAACAAAGCCGGATACCAATAGAAGCGGATTTTGTTTAATTAAGCGAAACAGTATATGTAATACCATTCAACTCCATAAACATTTAAAAAGTTTTCACCTTTCGTTCCGTCACCATTAACCATCCAATGCTCGGCCAGTCGTCTTACGACCTCGCCAGCGCGCCCTTTCAGGACAGGCGATTGGCGGGATCGCCCGACATCTAAGTAAACGAATCAAGCGCTCGATTTTTAAAAAATTCGACCTTTCGAGACTACCGGTAAGCGTTTACATTTCGTCCAGGGTTAATCCTGATAGCGATAGAACACCGCGACAAAGCGGTGAATAACATATTGAGTTTTACCTTGTAATAAATAAAACGTGCCAATAGACTAACTTTGTTTTCCAATCATGCGCCGGTTGCCCGGCCGAATTGCCTGGTATTGCAGGCGTTTGGCACTCGCATCAGCCCGATATGGCGGCAAAGCGAGTGCCGGATTCGTTGGGGGACAGGAAGCCGGCGCACCACAAGCGCGGCGCAATGGGTAGTGTCAGCAGCGGGCTCCGCCGCAGGAAGCGGAGTTCACACCTCGGGGTGAAAAGTGGCAGATATCCAAAGCGCAGCAATGGCCGACCACGCTGGAGAGAGCGCATTGCCCGACCTGTGGCAACGCCGCACCTGCCTGAGCCACGACGAAATGGCGTCGATCTATACGATCGTGCGCCGCGCGTTGACCGGCTACCATCCTTCGGAATTGCAGGCGCTGGGCGAGGACAAGGAGGAACTGATCTCGCAGTTCCTCTATTTCAAGGTGTTCCGCCTCGATACCGCGCCTACCGCCTCGCCCACCTTCCCGCTGCATAGCGCGCCCTCGAACAGCCATGCCGTGTGCGCCTATTTCCGCCGCTACCTGATCGACTGTCTGCGTAGCGCGAGCCATCAGCGCAACGTGTCGCTCGATGAAGACGACGTGATGCTCGAGATCGACCGGCAAACCGCCTTTCACCCCGATCCGATCGGCTCGGTCCTGCTGCAATACGGTCTGCACGAAGCCGAAGTCCGCGAATCCGCGTCGGATTTCATCGCTTCGCTCGACGAAGCGAACCGCATGCTGCTCGCCGGCAGTCTCGGCTGGCTGTCGAACGAGAAAGGCGGTCTGTCGCAGGTCGCCGCGCGTTACGGCATCGCGTCGTATCACTACCGGGCGCGCAAGCTCGGCGTCACGCTGAAAAAAGGCTCGATACCCGCCGACTTCGCCCGCACGGAAATCGGCCAATGGATCGAGCACAGCCTCGGCATCGACATCGCGCCCGGCAATCGCATCGTCATCCTGCTGGTTCTGGGCATCCTGTCCGCGCAGTCGCACGCACAGGAATGAGGTCGACCGACCACGAGCACATGAGAGGTCAACGGTGCAACTCGCCACCGCAAGCCTGACCGACCGGGGCGACCGCCCGCGCAATGAAGATTCGTTCGGCGACTGGTCGAGCGAGCGGCTCTACTATTGCGTCGTCGCCGACGGCGCCGGCGGACATGGCGGCGGCGACACCGCCGCGCGCCTCGTCGTCGATTCGGTGCTGGCGGATTTGCGCTATCTGACCGTGGCCGAATTGCCGCCGACCGGCGAACGGCTGATCGGCTCGCTCACGCATGCCAACGAGAACATCCTCGAAGAACAGTTGCGCGGCAAGGACAGTGAAAAAGACATGCGTTCGACGGCCGTGGTGCTCGCCATCGATCGCGAATGCGCGACGGCCGCATGGGCCCATTGTGGCGACACCCGCCTGTACTGCTTCCGCCACGGCGAAATCAGCGCGCGCACGCGCGACCACAGCATGGTTCAGCAGATGGTCGACGCGCAGTTGCTCACCGAGGAGGAGATGCGCCATCACCCGCGCCGCAACGTGCTGTATGCGGCGCTGGGCACCCGCGACGCGCTTTCCATTGCGGGCATCGACGGCACCTTCGCGCTGCGCGACGGCGACGCTTTCCTGATCTGCACGGACGGTCTGTGGGAGTACGCCGACGACGCCGGCATCGCCGATGCGCTAGCCCATGCGGCGACACCCGGCGACTGGCTCGACGCACTCGCGCAGCAGGTGCGCGCGAACGCCAGCACGAATCACGACAACTTCACGGCGCTCGCGGTGTGGGTCGGTGACGATGGGGAAGCGACACAGTTGATGCCAGGCCCGGCACAACCGTGACGCAGCGGATCAGCATCGCAACGGGGCTCGCATCATGCCGATCTCGATCATCATTCCCTGTCTGCAGATGGCGGCAACGCTTGGCCGCGCGCTCGAAAGCTGCCTGATTCAGCCGGAGGCCGCGCAAATCATCGTCGTCGACGATGGCTCGACCGATGCTTCGATCGACGTCGCGCAGCATTACGGCCGCCTCGACGCGCGCGTGCAGATGCTGCGCATGCACGTGAGCGGCGGCGTCGCGGCCGCGCGCAACTGGGCCGCGATGCACGCGAGCGAGGATCTGCTCGCTTTCATCGACGCTGACGACGAATACCTGCCCGGCGCGCTGGCTGCGGCGAGTGGCTATCTGCAGCGCTGTCCCGAGGAAGCATCGGTGCGGCTCGATGTCGACTATGCGGGCTTTCCGCGCGCGATCGTCGAGCATCCCGATTTCGAAAAATACGCTGCAATCCTGAGCAACACCGTGCCGAGCAGTCTGGTGATCCGGCGGGCGGTGTATCGCGCGCTGGGCGGGTTTCCGCTCGACGCGTTCTTTCGCCGCGTCGGTGGCGAAGACGGCGCGTTTTCGTGGGCATTGAGCCGGCTGTTCGGCAACCGGCGGCTGATCGACGCGAAGCGGGTGCGCCAGCATTACCACCCGGAAATCCACGCGGAGCGATTCTTCCGTATTCACCTCGGCATGGAGCAGCCCGTCCACGAGGACGTCGTCGAAGCATGGCGGCTCTCGCAGCGGTTCGTCGCGAGCGCCGAGGCCGCCATCGCGCAACTGCGCGCGCTGCATTCGCCCGAAGGCGCGCCGCCGCCGGTTCCGTCCGCTTCGCCTCGCTCCCGCTAGAAGTCGCCGCAACCGTGCTGGGCGTTCGTCAGCATGCAGCTGTTCAGGTTCGGCTGCGAGCGCACCCGTTTCCATTCGACCGCGAGGATGTCCTGATTCTCGCCCGGCGGCGTCGTGCTGAAGAGTGGCTGGTTAGAGCCGATGCAGATGTTGGTGCCCTGCAGATTGTTTTCGTAGACGAACGTCTGCTCCTGGCTGCTGAAAAACGTCTGCAGCCCGCTTTGCGCGACCGGATTGGGAATCGGGCCCTGAGGGTTCGAGTTCTGGAACGGAATCACCGTCAGCGTGCCCGGCACTTCGTTGACGATATAGCCAACGCTGGACGTGAAGTTGGGGTCGATCGGATAACCGCCCGCCGGTGACGTCAGAGTGGCCGTGGTCGTCTCCGAGCCGCTCAACGTGCCCGCGGCAGTGTCGCCATTGATCAGGCCGCTCGTCGTATAGGTGAACGCCGGGTTAGGCGCACCGACGAAGCGCGTCGCGCCATCCGCGGTGACCGTGACCGTCGGCCGTGCGGCATAGACGAAATGATTGCCGGTAGCGGGCACCGTGCCGCCCCAACTACAGCCCGAGCCAAACAGGCAGCCGTAAAAATTCGGCTGCGCGGTGTTCGGCTGCACGCTGCCGCGTGTTTCGCCGGTCCAGGTGCTGGCCCAGACTCGCCATGCGTTGCCGGCGCCAAGTGTGCCGGAGTTCGCATCGACGAAAACGCCGTTCTCCATCACCAGATCGATCGAGCCGCCCGCGCTCAGATTCGTGCTCGGCGCCGTCGCGGACGGCGTGGCCGCGCCCAGCCCGATATTGCCGGTCGTGGCGGTCGCGACGAGGTTGCCGGTCAGCGTGGAGTTCGTCACGCTCATCGGGTTCAGCTGGCTCGCGGCGGTGTCGAACGTCCGGCTCGTCAGCGGGCCGATCACGAAACCATGCGAGTTCGAGAAGTCGACGTTGCCCGCATTGGCCATCGCCAGCACGCCGACGTCGTTTTGCGGATCGGTCAGCGTGAAGCTACCGGGGCCGGCAAGGATCAGCCCGGCGGTCTGGATGCCGCCGGGGTCCGTGACGGGACCGGCGGACAACAACATCAAGGTCTGGCCCGGGGTCGAGATGCCGAAGCTCAGCGCGATCCCTTGACTGCCCGGGCCCGGGTTCGACAGCGTCAGATTGTTCGCGAAGGACGGCCGCGTCGGCACGCAAGGCGAGCCGGCCGATACGCACTGCCCGCTTACCGTGATGCGTCCGGTCTGGGTGCTGGACCCCAGCACGATGTTCGGGATCGATGCGAAGCTCGAGAAAGTCGGGGCGTCGATGCTGAGGCCGCCGCCCGTGCCGAGCAGCGTGATCGGCGTCGCGTTCTGCGCGGTGATCGCGAAGCTCGACGGGTCCACCGACGCCGGCATGATCGACAGCACGCCGCCCGACGACGTCAGCGTCGCCTGCGTGATCGCGAGGCTGCTCGCGGTGCCGTCGTTGAATGCGCGCAATACGATCGAACCGGGACTCGTGGTCGAGATCGTCACGTTGTCGGTCGCGGCATTGGCGACCGCAGTCGTTATGCCGCCGGTGACGCCGGTGGTCGGATTGAGCAGCCCGAACTCGCTCTGCTCGACCTCCGGGACGGCCAGGCCGATCGCGACGCCCGGATCGGACGTGGTAGTCGAACCGGCGATGCCGATCGTCGTGTTACGCGTGCCGGTCGCGCCGATCGTGCCATTGGCGATCAGCACGCCGAAGTCGTTCTGCAGGTTCGGACTGCTGCCGGCCGGGCCGCTCACCGTGCCGCGAATATCGATCGCCCCGCCGTTGGTCGACGTGATCGTCGTGCCGTCGGTGATCAGCACGCCCTGCACGAACGGACCGGTGCCGCTGCCGAACAGGCTCACCGTGCCCGTTCCGGTCGTCACCGATACGGGGGCCGTCTGGACGCATTCCACGCATGGCGTGTTCTCAAACATCAGTCCGATCACCGAGTCGCCGTTCACCGCGGCGCCGACGCTTTGTCCGGTGAACTTGATGTTGCCGCTCGTCGACTGGACCGACGACCCATGCATGTCGAGGCCGATACTGACGTTCATGTTCGACGACACGCTGCCGGCGGCGGAAATGTCGCCACTGCCGGTGCTCAGCGTGGCGCCCGAAAAAAAGACGCCGTCCGCGAAGGTGCCGCCGGTGGCTGTGCCGTTGACATTGCCCGTCACGCCGATCGAGCCGGTCGTGTTGGAGATCGTGGTGTTCTGAATCTCGACGCCGAAGCCCCCTTGCGCGCTTTGCGCGACGCTCCCGTTGACCGAGATCGCGCCGCCCGAACTGCTGAGCCCAGGTTGCGGCGTGGCACTCCCGCCCACCGTGGCGCCGCCGCTCAGGAACACGCCCGTTGCGCCGCTGCCAGAGGCACTGCCGTTCACGCTCAATGCCCCGCTCGTCGTGCTGGCGGAAGTGCTGGATAGAAACACTCCGATGCCTTGATCCTCGATATTCGAACTGCCGGCACCGCTGATGGTGAGCGCGCCGCTGCCGGTTCGAATCGTGTTGTTACCTTGCGCGAAGACGCCGTCGTTGCCTCCGCCGCCGGCGGTCGCCCTGCCGGTGATACGCAGCGCGCCGCTCGTCGTCGACAGCGCGCTGGCGTCTTCGATCGCCGCGCCGTTGGCGTTCGCGCCCAGCGCGACGCCCGACAGCGAGAACAGGCCGGCCTGCGTGGAAATGGTCGACGCGTCGATGAAGACGCCCGACGACGACGTGACCAGATAGCCAATCGCCACGCCATTGATCGGGAACGTGCCGGTCACCGTCAGATCGCCGCCCGCCGTGTCGATGTTCGAGTTCTGGATCAGGATCGGGCTCGCGCCGCCGCTGCCCAACGTCACGCTGCCGCCGTTGGTCCTCACGGTGACGCCCTGGAACGAGACCAGGCTGAGCGGGCTCGTGCCGCCCACGTTCGCATCGAATACGAGGCTGAGCGGCCCGGCACTCGACGTGATGGTGTTGTTGACCAGCACCGATCCCGTCGCGCTCAGCTTCAGCGTGGCGGGAAGCGTGCCGGTCGTGAGGCTGAGCGGCGCGTCGACGACGATGTCGCCCGCGCCCAGGTTGGGATCGGTCCCTGTCAGTACCGTCACCGACGTGCCAAGGCTCAGCGGGCCGGTAAGCGCCGTGTTCAGGATGAACGTGCTGCCGGTGATCGGCCCGAACGTCATCGTGTTCGAATCGGCCGCGGTTTGCGTTTGGACCGGCGCGGCGGTGACATCCGGTATCTGCGTCACGATGTCGACCTCGAACGGGTCGAGCAGCCACCGGCCGCCCTGGCCTTTCGGCGCCGATGCATCGACGCTCATGCCGGTCGTATCGAGCGTGTGGCCGGACGTTTCGATCAAGCCGCCGTTGCCGCCCCGCGGACCGCCGTTCGCGGTCAACGTGCCGTAAATGCGGCTGGCCGTTTCGCTGTAAGCGACGACGTTGCCGCCATTGCCGTCGACGAGCGCATCCGCATGGATGCTGGCGGTGGGCGACATCCAGATCGCATCGGCATTGCGGATGGTGGGGTCCGCGCCCGCCGGGCCGCCGCCGAAGTGCACGGTGCCGCCGCCCGCGGCGCCGCTCGCATCGATGTACGCCCCGGGCAGCAGCGCCACGTCGTAGCCGGTCACGTCGATCCTGCCGCCGGTTTGCCCTGCGCCGTCGCTGGCGTCGAGCGTACCGCCCACCTGGGTCACGCCATTCGTGCCGCCGTCGAGCAGTATGTGGCCGTTATGCTCGCTGAGGCCTTGTGCGCGCACGATGCCTTGCTGGTTGATGACCGTGCCGGCCAGCGCATCGGCCGTCTGTGCGCTCATCACGACGGTGCCGCCGTCGGCGGCCACTGTGCCGGTATTGCCGATCAGCGCGTGCGCCGCGCCCTGGTTGATCTTCAGCGTGGTCAACCCGTCGCCGGCGAAGTCGACGGTGATGTCGTTGCCCGCGCCCAGCGCGACGGTGCCCAGTTTCGCGCTGACCGTGCCGCTATTGCTGACCGTGCCGCCGAGCAACGCGATGGTGCCGCCCTCGGCCGCCGTCAGCGAACCGGCATTGCTGAGCGGCGCCGCGGACGCGCCGACGAAATGGTAGTTGCCGGCAAGAAAGTCGGCATTCGAGATATTGAGCGTCGAAGCGACCATCGATCCCACGTTCACCGAGGACCCTGGCGCAAAGATCACCCCCGCCGGATTGACGAGAAACACCTTGCCGTTGGCCTGCAAGCGTCCGGCGATCACGCTGGGGTCGTTGCCCGTCACGCGGTTGAGCAGCGCGGAGGAAGCCGACGGCTGCGCGATGCGGACCGCTTCGCCGCTGCCGATCGAAAACGTGTTCCAGTTGACGATCGCATTGGACGAGCCCTGCGTGATGTGCATCTGGCCAGCGGCCGGCGAGTTGATGCTGACCGTGCCGGCCACCACCTGGCCGCCGGTCGGATTCGCGAGCACGAGCGGCATATACGATGCCGCGAACAACGCGGCGACCGCGCCGGCGATCGTGCTCGCATGCGCGGGTCGCACATTGCATGGCTTGTTCATCACACACCTCGGCACAGATTGCTGCTTGTCGTTGCGTTGCGTTGCGTTGCGTTTGGTCGCGTCTGGCTGCGTTTGGCTGCCTGCTAGAACGTCTTGGTCAGTTGCACATAAAAGCGCGGCAACCTGTCGTTGCCGGTCGTATCGGGCCCGGTCGTGCGCCATGCGACCGTGCCCTGTAGCGAAAAACCGCCCGGCGCGGCCCAGAACGCGCCGAGACCCACGCCACTGCGCGTGATCACGTTCGACTCCTGGCCCGGGCGCGACGTCGCGTTGTACCAGCCCGTACCGAAGTCGAAGAACGTGAACACGGTGGCCCGCGCATCGATCGCAAAGCGCCCTTCGAGGGTCGCGACGAAACCCTCGTCGACCAGTGCCTCGGACGGCGAATAAGCGCGCACCGCGTGCGGTCCGCCGAGCAGGAAGCGCGACGAACTGTCGAGCGTGGTTCCGGCCCACTGGCCGGACACGCCTGCGAATACGCTGAGCCGCTCGGTGATCGCGTTCAGGCGGTTCGCGAAGAACGTCGCGCGCACTTCGGTGCCTTGCGTGTCGCGCCCGAGCGGCGACGCATCGAGTGCCTCGGCCTGCGCGTTGCGAAAATGCAGACTGCCGATCAACAGTTCGACATCCGCGCTGTTGAAGCCGCCGCCGAACAGCGCGTCGCGGCTTTCGTAGCTGAGGCCGACACTGCCCTCAACGAGCGATCTGGGATTGTGTTGATCGACGACGCCGATGTTGTCGATCAGGTCGCGATATTCCAGATTCACCCGCGCCAACAGGCTCTGATTGCGTGTGCGCACGAGTGGATGCGTGAGCGTGAAGTCCACCACGGTCGCCTCGCCCTGCGCGTCGAGCGACGCGAATTCCTTGCCGAGCACATAGTTGAGCCGCGACACCGCGACCCCGACGCGCGTGCCTTGCGCATTGATCGGCGCTTCGTAGCCGATGCGCCCGTAGAGCGTGTCGCCGCGTTCGCTGCCGAGCAGCCGCAGGTCGAGGTTGTCGCCGATCATGAACGGCGAATTCAGGCGCGCGAGCGCGCCGAGCCGCCAGGTACCGCTCGACTCCGCGCCGAAGTTGTCGACATCGAGCGCAAAGGTCCAGCGTTTGGCCGGCGCGACGTTGACGGTCAGATCGACCGTGCCCGGCTCCTCGCCCGCTTCGATCGCCGAGGAAACCTGAATACCCGGCAGATCGGACAGCAGCAGCATGGTCCGTTCGAGTTCGTGCTGCTGCAGCGGCTTGCCCAGCGGAATCTGCGCGACCCGCGCGCGCAACAGGTCTTCGCGGATCGGCGTGCCAGCCGCGACGTCGAGCCGCACGTGGCCGACGCGTCCTTCGAGCACGCTCATTTCGACGTTGCCGGACGTGACGTCCTGCGGCGGGATCACCACCTGGGCGAGCAGATAGCCGTGATCGCGATAGACCTGCGTGATGCGCGCGGCAATTTCTTCGAGCCCGGCGAAACTGGTTTGCTTGCCGAGCTTGTCTTGCACGGGCGCGAGCAGTGCATCGCTGGCGATCGTGTCGTTGCCCTTCAGCGTGATGCTCTTCAGCAGGAAGGTCTGGCCGGGCGCCGTCACGGGTGCCGCCGGCGGCGGCACGGCGGGCAGCGCCTGATTGCCGCCCGGCGGCGCGGGCCGGGTCTCGCGCGGCGCCGTCTGGTTCAGGATGCTGCCCGCGTTCGGCAATGTCTGGCCCCACGCGAGCGCACTGCTGCAGGACACCGCCGCGGCGATCAGTCGGAGTCTTCTCATCGGTCTAGGGTTGGTTGGGTTCATCCCTGTTGCTGACGCGCGATGGTCAAACGCCAGCCACCCATCAGATCGAATGGCGCCCAGAAGAACGGATGCGCGAAGCGCGGCGTGTGCAGAACCGCCAGTTGCGCGGTGCGCATCGCGTCGATCGCCTCATGGCCTTGCGCGAGTTGCGCGTAGAAGGTGCGCATCGTCAGCGCGCTCGATTCGTCGGCGACCGGCCACATCGACACGATCAGGCTGGTTGCGCCGGCATAGAAGAACGCCCGCGTGAAGCCGAGAATCTCGTCGCCGCGCGCGATCCGGCCGAGCCCGGTCTCGCAGGCCGACAGCGTGACGAGCGACACGTCGTTGAGCTTCAGGTTGTAGATGTCTTTCGCGAGCAGCGAGTCCGGGCCGTCGGCGGGCTGCGTCGCGGGCGCGAGCAGGATGCTCGAGTGCAGCGGATCGATGGTGTCGGCGTGCGCGTGCGTCGCCACGTGCAGCACGCGTCCGGCGGGCGCGTTGTCGCGAAAGCTCAGGCGCGTGGCATCGCTATGCAGGAACACTTCGTTGCGCGCGAACAGCGGCGCAATGCCCTGCACTTCCGCTTCGGCGCCCGGCAGCGCATAAGCAGGCGTGATGGTCGGATTGCCGAATGCGACCAGATCGCTCGCGATCTTCCGCTGGCGCTGCGCGAGTTGCACCGCGACGCTCGCCGAGGGTACGAGCGCGATCGCATGGCGTTCGATCAGAAAGCCGTCGGCATCGTGCAGAGCCTGAAAAGGCAGATAGTGCAGCGCGCCGTGCGGCACGACGATCAGCCGCTCGTTCGGGCGCAGGCCGAGCGGCGCGATCAGCAACGCGTCGAGCTTGTCGCCGTAGGTCAGCGCGGCCGGCCGCCGGCGCACGATCGCATTGCGCAGGTCGGTCACGGCGGCATCCATGTCCGCGCGCGCAATTGGCAACGTGTGGCCGGTCAGGCCATCGGCACGCACCACCCAGACGATCAGCTCCTTGTCGAGACTGTGAAACTCCACGATCGCCTCGTTGGGCTCGAGCGCATTGCGCGTCGCGGCGAGGCTCGGCACCTGCCCGTTCAGTTGACGGTCGTCGACGCCGGTATCGACGCGATTGCGCACCACGTCGAGCAGCGCGCGCGCCCGGCTGCGTTCGGATAGATCCCAGGCAATCGCGTAGTCGCCGGTTTCGACCGTCAGCGCGATCGCCTGTTCGAAGACCGTTTGCGTGTCGCCGAACAGCGCCGTCTTGAACTCGTCGCTGCGAAACCGCGCGCGGATTTTCTCGGAGTCGTCGACGGCGAGCAGGTAGGCTTCGCGCGCATTCGCCTTGTCACCGAGCGCGAGGTCGGCGCGGCCGATGCCTTCGTGAGCCCACAGACGGTCGTAGTTGGCGTCGCTGGAATTGCCGCTTTCGCTCAACAGCGTTTCGAACGCGTGTTTCGCCTCCTCGGGCTTGCCTTCGGCCAGCAGCAGATTGCCTTCGATGCGCCGGTAGGCGGGTGCTAGCTCCGCGGTGGCCGGGGCGCCGACCGCGTCGAAGGTTTGGCGCGCGCCGAGCGTATCGCCCCGGGCAAGCTGCGCGTTGATGATCGACATCAGCACCAGCGGCTTGTAGCGCGGCGACGCGGTCGTCAGCGCGTCTTCGTAGGCGGCCAGCGCCTGCTGCGGCTTGCCCCGGCGCAACGCGACATCGCCAAGCACCTTGTTGGCCGGCGCAAAGACCTGCTCGGGCGCCTTCGGTGTGGAAGCTAGCGCATCGCGGGCATAGCGCTCGGCGTTGTCGAGGTCGCCGGCATAGCTGTAGGCGATCGCGAGGTCGCGTTTGGACAGGGCCGCCAGATCCTCATTGTTGGTCTGCCCGGCCACCACCAGCGCGCGCGCCGCGGCATCGACGCTGTCGCGGAAGTCGCCGCGCTCGGCGGCCGCGACGGACATGCTGCAATAGTCGTAGGCAGGGAGTTTGACGCGGTCACGCGACAACAGCAGACGCCCTTCGGACGTCAACGTGTTGATCGTTTCGGCGTCGCGTTCGCGTTCGTCGGCCTGACGAAAGGCGAACGACTCGGGCGCGAGGGCCACGCCGCTCGCGGGCCGCGCCGCGGCGGCGGACGGGCCGGCGGCCAGCGAATTGCCCGCCGCGCCCAGCAGTATCGAGCCAATCACGAGCGCGCCCGTGATCCACGCGGCATCGAGCCGGGGGACCCATGCGACGAGCGCACGCCGCGAATCGCGTTGCACGACGCTGTGTGCCATCCCGCTCGATAGGCCTTGGCGCTCGTTCACTTTAACTTCCTGCAAGAAGGCAAAAGGAAGCGGCTGGGATGGAATGCGCGTACAACCCGCAAGCTGCACGCAGCGGTTGACTAACACCGTATAGACGAATTCGGCCCGCCGATTTTGAAACTGGCGGCCGCACGCGGACCAACGCCCGCGCGCGCGGGCCGGCCCGATTTCAAAAAATGGCTCGCTCGCTCGTCTTAAGGATGGACGCGCCTGCGCGTGAGGGTGGCGCTCGCATGTGCCGGGCTCAGCCGTCGTACCCTCCAGGGAGCCAAAGCCGATGAGCAGCCCCGACGACAAAACCGTGATCGTGCAACAGGCGTCCGGACCGGACGGCCAGCAGAACCCCGCCGATGCGGCGGGCGCCGATCGTACAGTCGTCCTCCGCCCCGCCGCGCAGGGTTCGAACGCGCAACATGCGCTGCCCGCCGGCACCCGGCTCGGCGAGTTCGAGATCGTCGATCTGATTGGCGAAGGCGGCTTCGGCATCGTCTATCTCGCCTACGATACCCAGCTAGGACGTCACGTCGCGCTGAAGGAATACATTCCCGCCGCGCTCGCCACGCGCGTCGGCGCGGCCGAAGTATCGGTCCGCTCGGAACGTCATGAAGACACTTTCCGCGCCGGCCTGAAAAGCTTCATCAACGAAGCGCGGCTGCTCGCCCGCTTCGATCATCATTCGCTCGTCAAGGTGTACCGGTTCTGGGAGGCCAACGGCACCGCGTACATGGTGATGCCGTATTACGAGGGCGTGACGCTGCGCGACGGCTTGCGCCGCATGAGCGCCCCACCCGATGAAGCCTGGCTGCGCGCGCTGCTTGCGCCGCTGCTCGAAGCGCTGGCGGTGTTGCATGCGGCGCAGTGCTATCACCGCGACATCGCGCCGGACAACATCATGCTGCTCAAGGGCAGCGGCCGCCCCGTGCTGCTGGACTTCGGCGCGGCGCGGCGCGTGATCGGCGACATGACCCAGGCCTTGACCGTGATCCTGAAGCCGGGCTATGCGCCGGTCGAGCAATATGCCGAAGTGGCGGCGTTGAAACAGGGGCCGTGGACCGATGTGTACGCACTCGCCGCGGTCGTCTATTTCGCGATTCAGGGCAAGACACCGCCGCCTTCCGTCGGCAGGCTGATGAGCGACACGTATGTGCCGCTCGCCACTGCCGCGGCCGGCCGGTATAGCGAACGGTTCCTGCGCGCGATCGATCATGCGCTCGCGGTGCGCCCCGAAGATCGCCCGCAAAGCGTCCAGGCGCTGGCAGACGAACTGGGAATTGCCATCGATACGCGGGATGACGCGGATGCGGCGATCGAACCCAACACGCGCGTTTCGGTCGAGACAGCGAGTACCGCTGCGCCGCGAACGGCGCCAGCCGCCACTGTCGAGGCGAAGCGCGATGAGCCAGCCGCGGCGGCCGTTCCTGCACCAGCCGGTAGTCAACGGAAGCGCACGGGCTTAATCGCGGCAGGTGCTCTTTGCGTCGTGGCCCTCGCGGGGATCGGTACGTGGTTTGCGATGCGTACACCACCGGCCGCGAGCCCGGCTGTCACTGCAAGCACGAATGCGCACGACACGGCTTCGCCGAAGCCGGCCGAGACTCCAGCGCAGACGTCTGGCAATGCCGCTCCAAATCCGGCAGCCGTTGCTGCTGTTGCCCCCGCTGCGCCGGCTGCTCCTGCTTCGCCTGCCACGATTACCGCGCCCGCCACACCACCCGAACAAGCCGACAATCTCGCACCCTTCACCCCCGCCAGCGAACTGGAGCGAATCGTGACGCTGGCCGATCCGTCGATTCAGGTTACCGCCACCCCGGGCAGAACGTCCGCCACGATCGGCAAGGACTATCTGCAGTTCAAACTCGACAGCAACCGTGCGGGCTACGTGTATGTGTTCATGGTCGATCCGGACGGTCAGTACCTGATGTTGTTTCCGAACGGACTCGATCGCAACAACCGGATCGCCGGCGGTCAGACGCTGTCGTTGCCGCGCGCCAGTTGGCCGATGCTGGCGGGCAACCCGCCGGGTCCCAATCACTTCCTGACGCTGGTGTCGACGACGCCGCGCGATTTTTCCGACGGCGGACTGAAGTCCGCGGCGCCGTTCCAGTCGTTCCCCGCTGATGCCCAGCAGCAGGCGGCCGCGCGCCGCGGCCCGCATTATTCGCCGTTCGCGGGCAAGCCGCGTTGCCCGGCAGGCACCGCGGATTGCGCCGGCGCGTTCGGCGCCGCCACGTTCACCATCGATGCCGTCAAGCCGCGCGGCTAGCGCGCCCGACGTTTGCGATGGTTCGCAAGGAGGCCGCATGCAAAGGGCTCAGCTTCTCCTGCTTGCGCTGACAGCCACGCTCGCGGCTTGCGCGGGCAACACGCCCGCGACCAGCGTGATCCTGGGGGACGCGAGCCATGCAGGGGCATCGCCGGTCGAGCAGGTTGCGCCAACGGCGCAGGCATCGCGAACCGCGCCGCCAACCGTACCAGCTGCTACGCCCGCTCCCGCAACGACACAAGCGACGGCACCGGGCACCTCCACCGGCTCCGATAACCCGCGACCGAGGACCGAGTCGAGCGGCGGCTTCGCGACGCGCCACGCCTACTACGAGCCGACCGCTTTCGCCGATCTCCCCGGCTGGGATACGGACGACGTCACCGCGTCGTGGGAAGCGTTTCGCCGCAGTTGCACCGTGCTCGGCGCGCGCAGCGGCTGGTCGGAGCCGTGCAATGCTGCGCGAGCTGTGGACGTTGGCAACGTCGCGGCGATCCGGCGTTTCTTCGAAACGTATTTCAACGCGTACCAGATCCGCAATCCCGACCGTTCGCTCGACGGCACGATGACCGGCTACTACGAGCCGCTGCTCAACGGCAGCCAGCAGTACGGCGGCGCCTACCTTTATCCGGTCTACGGCACGCCGGCCGACATGCTCTACCTCGATGCGCGGCGCTTGCCGGACCGCGCGCGCGGCGGCGTGAGCGCGGCGCGCATCGATGGACGTAACGTGATCCCGCTCAGCGATGCAACGACTGGCGACCTCAAGGGCGTCTACGCGCTGGACCTGCGCGATAGCGTGCCGGATATCCGCGACAAGAAGATCCGCCTGCGGCTCGACGGCGGGCGCATCGTGCCGTACTACACCCGCGCCGAGATCGAGCGCGGCGCACTGAAGGCGCCGATCCTCGCGTATGTCGACGACCCGGTGATGCTGTACTCGATGCAGCTGCAAGGTGCGGGCAAGGTCCGCATGAGCGACGGCTCGATTCGCCGCTTCGCCTATGCGGAACAGAACGGCCGACCGTTCCTGCCGCCGCTCGCGCGCAACGGCAACGCGACGGCCGGCGCGCGCAAGCTCGTCGTGCGTGGCATGGAGATGGAGGTCGACGTCAGCGACGACCGCGCGGCCGCCGCGAGCAACAACGGCAACGCAACGGCTGCCGACGGCGACGACGAACCGACCTCACCGTTGCTGCGCGGTTTCACACTGGCGACGACCACGCCAGCGAATGCAGGCGCGATCAGGCCGGCGGTCTCGGGCTCCACTGGCGGGCACGCTGCCGGCAATGCGGCTGGAGCCGGAACCAATGCACAAACGTCGAATGCGCCGAAACCTCACCCTGTGTTCGCGATTTCCGATCCGAGCTATGTGTTCTTTCGTGCGATTCCCGATTCGCCGAACGGTCCGCTGGGCGCGCTGGGCGTGCCGCTGTCGGCGGGCCGCTCGGTGGCCGTCGATCCGCGCACCACGCCGCTCGGCGCGCCGGTATTCGTGTCCACGCGTGACGATCCTCAGGCACCCGGTGCGATCAACCGCCTGATGCTCGCGCAGGACTCGGGCGGCGCGATTCAGGGCGCCGTCAGAGCGGACTATTTCTACGGCTTCGGTCAAACCGCGCAGACCCAGGCGAGCCACACCAAAGAGCGGCTGCGCATGTGGGTGCTGCTGCCCAAAGGCTTGCGCATCGCCGCGCAGCAGACATCGTTGAAAACGCGCGGCGGTGCGCCTGCCGCATCCGATGCGGATTGTCTGGTCAGCGATCCGGTCCTGTGTGTGGACGATGCGCCGTAGGCATCCTCGACGGTGCGCGCGGCGCTAGGACTCCCTCCAGATCTTCAGGATCTTTACACCATTTTTACGCGCACTACTGATCTTTTTTGAAGACTTCGACGATATCGTCTCTACAGTGCTTGCATCCGGGCTCATCCCTGATCATATGCACGCACCAAACCATGCCGTTGCCAAAGCACGTTGGAGATACACATTATTGCGGCTTGCTTTAATGACGACGGCCCTCGCACTTTGCAGTCTGTTGCACTACGCCAAGGCGCAAACATCCGGTGGCCGCGAGGCGACGGAGGCTCATCCCGTGTCGAGTCCCGACGACATCGTCGCCGCGCTGCGCGCGCAATTTCGCCTATCGACTGCCGATTCGTTGAAGATTGCACAAGCCGTCCTCACCGAAGCGGACCGCTATGCGATGTCGCCTGTTCTGCTGTTGTCGGTGATGGCTGTCGAATCCGGCTTCGACCCGCGTGCGGTGAGCGCGGCCGGTGCCCGCGGACTGATGCAGATATTGCCCGCCGCCCATCCGCAGGCATTCGCCAGTGTCGAGGAACTCGACGATCCCATCGTCAATATCCGCATCGGCTCGTCGATATTGCGCGATTACCTCGATGCCTCTGGGGGCGACGTCAACGCCGCGCTGTGGCGGTACAGCGGGGGCGGAAAGGGCTATGCGCGCCGCGTGGTCGTCCGTATGCAGCGTTTTGCTCTATTGCTGCGTACGCAAAAGGAATAACGGCCCGCGCTTCGGTCGTCAACCGCTCGCCTTCGGGGCATGAAATATGCGTAGACCGTCGTGCATCCGTATTGGGAGACCGGCATGGACACGCGGCAAATCGAAGAACTGCGTCCGACGCAGATGACCCACGGCGCGCGCGAGGTGCGGGAAAAAGCGCGCCAATACCGATCGCTGAGCGGCCATGACCTGCAAATGGCCATAGCCGAAAAGCCGATACCGATCGTCTGCGGACCGAAAGGCATACCGTTCGCGATCGATCATCACCATGTGGCGGCGGCGCTGTGGCAGGTTGGCGTGCGCTCGGTTCCGGTCGTGCTGGTGCGGGATCTTTCCTCGTACACGTGGGCGTCGTTCTGGCTCAGCATGGAAAACGAACGATGGACCTTTCCGTATGATGCGCAAGGGGTGCGCCGGCCTTTCTCCGACCTGGCGCAGCACGTCTGGGAACTGAAAGACGACGAATATCGAAGCCTCGCGGCAGCGGTCCGCGATGCCGGCGGCTACGAAAAAACCAATGTCCCGCTGGAAGAATTTCGCTGGGCCGACTTCTTCCGCGCGATGTTGCCGCGGCCCGATAGCGACGAAAAGTTCTCGGCTTTGCTCAAGGAAGCCTTGAAGCTGGCAAAGAGCGACTCGGCATTGGGACTGCCGGGCTATCTCGGTCGAAGGGATTGAGCCGGTGGCTCAACTCAATCGTGAGCCACACTGCCCGCCGTCACCAGAAACTGATCCATCAATGAGATCTTCAGGGGCTTATCCGCGTCGAGCTTCTTCTTCGCGATCACATACTTCCAGCCATCCCCGTCGCCGGGGTTGCGATAGAACGCGACGACCGCCACATAGTTCGTATCGGCGTGCATCGGTTGCGACAGGCTCGCCGACGCCCCCGGATTCAGCACCGATGCCATGCTAGCCTGCAAATCCTGCGCGAGCAGCGTGCGGTCGTTCTTTAGAAGATCCTCGTACGACGCGCCATCGAACACCTTGCGGTCCTTCAACTGATACACGCGCACCGCGACCGATGTCGCTCGACCGGCGTCGTCGGGGTTCAGCGCTTCGCGCGCGGACAGATCGACGTCGAGCACCTTGATCTGCTTGAAAAACACCGCATGATATGCGCTCGACGACGCGTCCGACACGGCTTGCCATGCGCCGCACGCCGACAGCAGCGCAACGGCCGCAACGGCGGAAACGGTAGAACGAAGATTCATCAATAGTCCTTTGGGCGCGTCGTTCATCACGCGGATCGAGTCAGGTACGGATTGGCCGCGGGCTTCGGAAACGCTTGATAAACCCCGAGCGCGACGTTGATCAGGCGTTCGCTCATGGCGGGCAGCACGGTGGTCCAGCCGAGCCGCGGCGCGGGTCCGGCCGATTCCCCGTGGATCGCGGGCAGCGGTGCGACGCGCGACGACATTTCCATATGCAGATGCACGTCGGCCTTCACCCCGACATACAACTGCACGAACGCCATCAACTCGCGATGCAGCCACGCACCCGGCAACAGATCGTGCGCCTGGGCGGCATCGGCCGGCCGCAACGTCACGCGCACCGCCCGGCTGCGATACGCAAGCCGCTTGCCGAGCACATAGCCGCCGCCGAGGCCGCGGCGCGCGCCGTTGTCGTTGGTCGCACCAGCACGAGCGGCCAACGCCGTCAGCGGTTGCGGCTTGCCGACGCGCGCGCGCGCGGGAAAGAACTCATCCACCCGAACATCGACGCCCGGTACCGCGAGCGCGATCACGCCCGCGAGCCCTTCGGGCGTGCGCGTACGCTGGATCAACAGGCCGAGCAACGCGAGCATCCGCGAATCGGGCAAGCCTGCACGTTGCGGCTTGTCGCCCCAGCCGAAGCCGGCGAGGCACAGCAGATTGCGCGAATGCGCATCGCTGCCGCCCGCGCGAAAACTCTCCGGATAGCGGTACTTCTTCCACGCGCGATACAGCAGCGTGACGAAACGGTGATTGAACTGATCGAGAAAGGCTTCGACCACTTCGTGCCCTTCTTCGCGCAGCACGATCTCATCGATCATGTGCGACGGCATCGCCGCGTCGACGCCGTAGAGTCCCATGAAGGTCGTGCGAACCGTCGGCGGCGTGTAAGCGACGAAGGAGTCCGGATCATCGTCGAATTCGACCGCGGCGATCTCGCCCGCCGGAAAACCGGTGCGCGCGCGCGGCCGGAAGCGTACCGGTTCGTGCGCCGGGGTATCGCGCGTGCCGAAGCCTGCATGCTGCGGAACCCGCAATTCGAGCAGCCGGCACAACTGCATGAAGTTCATCCGCGGCGCGCGCGCGAGCAGCGCGGCGACGAGCGGGTCGAGAGTCGGCGGTTCGTTGTGCGCCTCGAAAGCGTTCGCGAATGCATTCATAACGGAGCCCGTTGCGCCTTGCTGCGCGGCCAATCGGTGCGGGTCTGCGACGGCAGGCTCACAATCGATAGCTTCGTGAACAGATTGATCTCCGCATACAGAGCGAAAAAGCGTTGCAGCAATTCGCCGAACAGCATCACGTCGCCCTCGCCCGCGAACGCGTGCGAATCGAGTGTCACCTCGATATGCACGCCGCGCTCGACCGAGCCGCCGGCCACCTCCTCGACTAACTCCTGCGACACCCACAGAATGCCCGCGAGGCGGCGGCGGTTCAGTTCGTCGCTGGTCCAGTCATATAGCGCGAGCGCGCCGCGCAGCACTTCCGCGTTCATCATCGACAGGAAATTCGGCGCGAGATGCGATAGCACACGCCACTGGAAGCGGTCGCCGGTCGGCGGATAGAGCGGCAGCGTCGGCGCGACGAGATTGTTCACGCCGGCGAGGTTCGGCGTGCTCGTCACCAACTCGGCGATGCTCGCTTCGCGCAGGCCCTTGCGTGGCAGCATGCCGTTCGTGCCGGTTACGCGCAGCGACAGGCTTTCCTCGGGCAGCGTATGCATCGTCTCCCAGGCGTGACCGCCGAGCACGACCCACGTCTCATGCAGACCCGCGACGCCGGGCCGCACGCGCGCGTGGAAGTAGCGCTCGGGCGCCTCGTGCCGCAGCATGCCGCCACGATGCCGGAACGTCGCGAACGGCACGTACTCGTAGCGCTCGGCGGTGTCATGATCGAACGCCTCGATCGCATCGACCGAATAGGTCTCGACGTGCTCGCCCTGATGACCAGCGGGCAACACGCGGTATTCGGTTTCGTGATGATCGATCTCGATCGGCTCGGCATCGAGTTCGAACAGGTTGATCACCGGCGTGCAGAAAAGCCGCACGTTTTCCGCGCTGAATCGCTGCTCGGACGGATACGCGCGCTTCAGAACGATCTCCAGTTCGAAGCGCGTCGAGTTGTCCGGCAGCTTCGTCACGTCGAGTCCGCACAGATCGACGAACAGGAATTTCTCGCGAAACGTGAAGTATTCGAGCAGCAACTGGTATCCGGAAAACGCCGCGTCGGCCTTTGGCCACAGCCGCTCGTCGGCAGAGAAACCGGCCGGCTCGATCGTCACGTTGGCGAGCGGCAGCGCTTCGCCATCGCGCACTTCCGGAATGCGCCAGTGGATCGCCTCGACCTCGCGCGTAAGCGCCAGATGCATTGCGAACGCGGTCGGCAGATCGGCATTCAGATACAGCCGCACGCGCGACAGGTCCGTTTCCTTGCGACGCGCGGACTGATCGAGCTCGAAGCCGAGCCGGACGATCGAGCGGCCGTCGTGGCGCACAGTGGGCCCCGCGTGCGTGATCGATAGCGGCTGCAGCGTGACCGGCTGCGTGGTCCGGTACAGACATTGCACGGTCTTCGGCGTCGCGCCCTCGGCGCCTGCCGCGTTCGGCACCGCGATCGGCGCCGAGCGCACCGGCACGCCGGCCGGCACCAGCTCGGTTCGCTGCAGCTTCTCCGCGAGCGGCAACAGCTCGACGATCGACAGCGACGGAATCATCCGCAGATAGTGCGGCCACAGCAGACTCACGAGGCCTTCGGTCAACTCGGGCAATTCATCGTCGAGCTTCTGCTGAAGACGGCCGGTCAGAAACGCAAAACCTTCGTGCAAGCGCTCGACGTAGGGATCGCGATCGCCGACGCGATCGAGATTCAGCATGCGCGCGCGGTCGGGATGCGCGCTCGCGAATTCCTTGCCTGCCTCGCGCAGGTAGCGCATTTCGGCTTCGTAGTAGCGCAGGATGGGGTCGTCGTGTTCCATGCTTGGTGTTCTTGTCAGAAGGTCAACGCCCGCGCCGGGTCCAGCACGATCAGCTCGGCTTGCAGTTCGCCGATGCGGCGCGCGAGCGCGGGTTTGTCGGCGTCCTTACGGTTGCTCAGCGCCTTCAGCGTTCGCAGCAACTGCTGCTTCACCTCGAACACGAGCGCGGGTTCCCAGCGCGTGAGCGGCAGCGAGCGTGCGCTCGTGTCCAGTTCGGTGAACAGTGCGAGCGCGGTGTCCGCGCGACCCGCGTGATCGGCGAGGCGCGCCATCACTAGCCGCCGCAGATAGCGATGACGGTCTGTCTTGAGGCCCGGCAACGCGTCGAGCCACGCGAATGCCGCCCCGATGCCGTCCTGTTCCGCGAGGTCGCGCGCCTGTGCTTCGATCTCGGGCCAGTCGCCGGTCGCTTCGTCGTCGTTGCCGGCCGCTACCGGCAGCGGCACGATACTCTCGCCCGCCTCCAGATTGCGCACCACCGCGTGGCGCGCGATCCATTCGAGGGATACGTCGTCGGCGAACGGCGTGCCGTCGTTGAACGCCAGGCGCTCGATGCCAGGCAAGCGTTCGAGAAACAGCGCGAAATCCCCGCGCAACTGGTCACGCCATGCGCTGTACGGCGCGCCGACGTGATCGAGTGCGACATGCTGGAAATACTGCAGATCGAACCACAGGTGATTGACGCCCTCCAGGAATGCGCCCTCGACGCGTTCGAGCAGCTCATGCCACTGCTTTTGCAGCACGAGCCGCTTCATCTGCTGACGCAGCTCGCCACGCGGCGGCATCAGACGTGTGCGTGATGCCGCATCGACGGGCGGCACTTCGTGCAGCGTGTCCCAGCGAACGGTGCGGACCAGCCGCACAGACGACAGGTAACCGTTCTCCTGGTCGCGTAGCCACAGCGCCATTGAGCGGACCTGGTCGAGCAGGTCGCGCGTCGATGCGATCGATACGTTTGGGCTGCCTGTAAAAGCTGGGCCCGACGCGACGGGTGACGTTGCCGGATCGAGCTCATTACCACGCGACGCTGCGTCGTTCTGCTCGAAGCGCGCGATGAGCGCGGCGAGATTCGGCCGAGCGGCGCCGCTCCACGTGGCCGTACGCGTGACGAGCAGATCCAGCGCGGCGATCGCGCGTTCGAGGTCGGCCGTCGCGAACTCGCCGCGACGCTCCAGCAGTTCGATGACGCGTGTGGTGGCAAGCATGTCGAGCGCGCCCTTCTTCGCCTCGGCGCGCGCGGGGAGCACATTCTCGCCGAAGCGCTCGACGAGCGACGCCGCTAGTTCGAGCCCATCCGCGAAGCCGGAAGGACCGTCCGCGCGCAGACGTGCAACCGCGTAGTAACCGGCGAGACGCAGATCCTTGCCGGTCTCCTTCAGCAACTGCTCGCACGAGCGGACGACCAGGCTGTCGTCGATACCGGAGAGTTTTTGCGTTTCCTCGCGCAACTCGAAGAACAGGTCTTCATAGCCCGGGTCGCGGCCGCAGCCGTGCTCGCCGGGCAGCGGCTGAAGCCATGCGCTCCACGCATCGAGACGCGCGCGTACGCGTTGTTCTTCGTCGCGCGACGGGAACAGCGTCTTCAACAAACTCGACAGCATTTATTCAACCTCCGGCAGCGAACCTTGCGGCAGGCCCACGGCCGCATGCTTCGCCGCGTTGAGCGCCGCGGGCGGCAATGGCGGCGGCAGGTTCGCCTCGGATAGCTTCGGCGCGCTCTTTGGGTTGCCGGTCACGAAGATTCGAGCGGGTAGCTTGAAGTGACGCAGCGAGAGCACTTCGAGCGGGCCCGAGCGAGCCTCGCTGCGCAGCTGTACGCGCAATGGGATGCCCTCGCTCTGGTCGGGCTGCCACGACAGCACATAGCGCGCGGCGTCCTGTTGCGACACCTGAGCGCGTTCGAGTAGACGGATCAGGCCAAAGCGGCCTTGAGCGTCGAGTGCCGAGCGCAAGCCGCCGTGCTCGGTCTGCCATTCGATATGCGACAGGTTTTCGAGCGAATCGCCGGGCCACAGGAATGGCGTCCACCCTTCCTTCTGGTTGAAGTAATGCAGTTCGCGGCCCGACAGCACGAAACGCATGTCGGTGACGCCCGGCGTCGGCACCGCGCGCAATTCGTAGCGCACGTGGGCGTCGCCGGACGGGAACAGCACCGTCGATGCGCGGGTCATTTCGTTCAGTCCGTCGAGGAACGCCGGATCGAGCGTCAATGCGCGGCCGTTTCTCGTGCCCTGCGCGGCGATCCAGCGATCGCCCTGCCGTTCGACCACACCCGCCAGTTGCGTTGTGACGAACTGCGTAATCACGCCGTTGTCGGGGCGCATGAAGCGCGCCATTTCCGGCAGCGATGCGTCGTTGTCGGAGTCCGCGAACGGATAACGGCCGCCGAACGCGCCGTCCCAGTCAGCCACGATCGCCGTGCGCCAGATCTCGTTGAGGCTCGCCGCGGCTGGCTGCATCAGTACCTGCCACGTTTGATCGAGCGGCCCCTGGAACAGCCCGCCGAAGCCGGCCCACCGCTCGCCGAGACTCGCGGCAACGCGGCTTGCGTAATCGCGGCTGTCGGCGATGTCCGAGGTCTTGCCCTGCAGCACCGCCTGCGCGGCGATCCGCGCCATCGCGTCGGTGTCGGGACTCGACACGATCTGCTCGATCTTCAGACGCATCGCGGTCACGCGTTCGAGATAGCGCGCGACGCTGAGATCGCCGGTCGCGGCCAGTTGCGCGGCGGACTTCGCGTTCGCCCTCGTGACGCCGGACGCTAGATCGCTTCCGGCAAGCCGCAGGATCGGCCCGAACGCGACTGCGAGCGGTGCAAGCGGCGGCTGCGTTTGCTTCGACGGATTTTTTTGGTCTGCGCCGACCAGTTGCTGCGCTTTGCTGACCAGCGTGTCCGACAGCGATTGCGTGCGCGCGCCAGTGCCCGCCTGATAGACGATCGCGTTCATCAGCATCACGAGCGGCGAGCGCTGTGGGTCGCCGAGCAGCGTTAGCTGATCGGCGGTGGCGGACAGCGACGGTGCCGATTGCCAGCGCAGGCTGTTCAGGAACCGGCCCCATGCGCGCGCGTAGTCGTCGAAATAGCGCTGACGCAGCTCGGCTTTCAGCGACGACGGCGGCTCGGTTTTGTTTTCGACGTCCGACAGCACCCAGTCGCCCGTGACCTTGCTCTGCTCGCTCGCGTCGTCGATCGCTTTTGCGATGCGCTCCTCCCACGCGGCGCGCGTGAAGACGCCGGGGACCGTGGCCGTGGTGCCGAACAAACCGCGGCTCGATGTGTCGCCGAGCAGCGTCGCGAGCGGCACGGGCGGGTATTTGGCTTTGGCGTCGTCGAGGATCTGCTGATAGACCGCGTCGGTCGAGTTCTGGATGCCACGCACGCCGATGATCGTTTGGCGCGTCGCCGAGATCAGACCGCTGTCGGCGACGCTCGCGAGCGACGAGCCGCTTGTCGAGGCACGCTGGCCTAGATGATTCGCGAAGAAGGCGATGGTGTGCTGACGCAGGTCCTCCCATGCGCCGGCCGACAGCGGCGAATTGGCGGGACGCGCGGGTGCGGACGTCGCGGCGAGCTGCGGTGCGAGGAAGGCCGCGACCGCGCGTTGGGGCCTGGCGAGCATCATGTAGGTCTGCAGCGTGTCGTAGGCGGCCTGCACCTCGCCACTGCCGCCGCTTGCAATCTCGGCGTCGGTCAGTGACGCAACCCGATGCAGCCGCGCCTCCAGCTCCTCGCGGATCGGGCCGACGAGAATGCGGCCGGCGGCGTTTTCATAGCTGGGCCATAGGGCGTCGAGCAACGCGGCGTCGCGGTTCAGGCCGAAGCGTGCGAGGCGTGGGGCGCCGTCACGCTGGTGAGATTCGAGCGTGTCGATCTGCCTGTCGAGTGTGTCGAGCGTTTGCATCGATCGGCTTGGGTCGTGTGCTTTCGCGAGCTTCGTTAGCGTATCGGCGGCGGTGTGGATCGTTGTGCGGTTCGTGAAACCCGAGATCATCGTGCCGGTGATCCATAGCGCGATCGCCGCGGAGGCCGTCCACGCGACGGTGGTCGATAGCGAGAAGCCGATGCGGTGACCGTGGAGCTTGCGACTGTGGTCGGCGATGGTTTGCCAGAGCGTGCGGTTTAGGGGGGTGATGCGTTCCGCTTCGGGGTATTCGTCTGCGTTGTCTTTGTCGTCGTCAGGGGTCGCGGGCGGGGCTAGTTCGCGCTCCTTGAAGAGCGGCGCGAACAGAAGGCCGTGGACGGCCTGGCGCCAGTACCTCGAATGCGCGGTCTGCGCGACCAGTCCCGACAACGCGCTGGAATGCCTTTCGATATGTTGCGACAACTCCGCCGGATAGCGATCGTGTTTGTCGTCGGCGAGGCGAAGGACGCCGGCGTCCGCGAGGCGGCGCGTGAGGTTTTGTAGCGAGTCGTCGATGTGGGCCGCATGCACTCGGGCGTTCGACCACGTTAGGCCGATCGCTTCGTCGTCGCCCTTCGGTTCGGTGCTGAAGTCCGTTACGTTGAGCAGATAGGCAGGCGCAGACCAGCGCAGTGCACGCGCGTGGCACGCGAGGCGTTGGGCGAGCGCGTCGGCGTCGAAGGGGGAGTTGGCTGAGCTGCGGTTGCGGGTTATCGCGACGATTGCGTCGATCGGCCGGCGGCGGCGCAGGCGGCGGATTTCGGTGAGCCAGGTGGTATCGAGGGTCGTGCTGGTTTGAGCTGCGTAGAGCAGGACTGTGTTGCCGGTGATGGCGTAGCCGGTTTCGGCGAGGCCGGGAGCGAGGCGTTTTACCAGGGGGAGGTCGCCGGTTAGCAGGAGCCAGCGGTCGCGGTAGCGCCAGTGGCGGCCGTGGAGGGCGCGGAGCGCTTCGCGCAACGCAACAATATTTTCCGGTGCAGTGAAATGCGCTAATGCCGGGTCTTCGCTCGCGCCTCGTGCTCGCTTATTTTTCGAATCGTAGCGGGCGAACCACTGCGTCGCGCGCATCGATGCGATCCAGAGCACGACGGCCTCGAAGTACTTCACGAGCATCAGCGCGATGAGCATGCCCGAGAGCAGGCACAATTCGATAATAATTCGTGTCTCTTGCGTCCATCCGTGCGCCGGACCTTCTAGCCAGACAGTCAGACCCAGCGCAACGAATAGAATGCAAATGCCGATGCCGATAAAAAGGGCTACGGGTTCAGACTTGTGCTCACTCATGCTTGTTTTCTGCACACCAGCGCGATCAGGTCGCGGTTTTCCTGCGTAAGAACGAGTTGGGGATCGCCGGTTCGCGCGGCGAATTCTGCTGCGAGTGCGGTGGCTAACCATCCCCCCGCCTCTCCGCAATCCCCAACGGTGGTTCTCAAGTCAATCCGGGATTTGTTTCCGTCGATTTGGGACGATGACCTGATTGCGACCTCCATATCCGGTGAAATTCCGTGACTCCAGAGAGCGCCAACATTCGCCGACGTGGCTTTTCCCCAACGCATCGCGTTTTCGAGCGTCTCGCCTATGGAATTGGCCCGACCACGTGCGGGGCGATGTAACAGCAACGCACTGGACTCCGGCTTCTTCTCAGCGATGATTGAATGTCCCAACAGTAATGCGACGCCCGCCTCAGCATCACCGTCCTGCAAGCGCTCGCTTACAGCTTCGCGCAATTGAACCGCGACCAGCAGATGAACGACACCCGGCCTCATGCTGTCGAGTAGCGCATCCGTACGGAACACCGAGGACGGCTCTGTCGACGGTTTTGCGATCATTCGCAAACCCGGGAACTTGCCGATGACAAGTTTCTCGAGTCTGTCGGAAACGTCGATGGTCTCGAGGGCGCAGTACGAAACTGCTTCAAAATGAAGCGTTGTGCCCGCAGAAAGAGCTGCGAACTGCGGCGACAGATCTTCGATCAACTCGGCCAGAAGCCAGTTGCAGACCACACGATGGCGGGAATATTCCGTGAGTTCGTTTCCGGAATGGACCTCCTGATTCGGGATTTCTATCCAGCGTGCGTCAACATCGGTATTCGGCTTGGCTCCGCTTGTCCGAGTTTTCAACCTAAGGCTACCATCGACAACACCCTGAACATCATTCTCATCGCGATTAGCCGAGAAACGCCACGTATGACCTATCAGCGCGAGTGGCACGCTGGCAACGGCGTGGCATCTTTCCATCTCGCAGTCGCTCACGTGATTCACCGCCAGTGCCTCACTGCGTCGCGCATGTAGATAACCAAGACGGAGGCACAGCAAAAATGTCCATGAAAGCATCGGATAGCCGACTAGACAGAACCAAAACCAGATCGGATTGGTTGATCTGCCTTGCGGCCAAAGAACAAGTGTTAGTGCGGCACCAAAACAAAGGAGGACGACTAGAAGCGCAGTCCAAACCAGTTTTGATAGTTGTGGAGGCGCCGGTACAGCCATCCGCGGCGGTACGCGAGCGAAATCGATTGGCATTCGTTTATCTGACTGTCGCACCATCCGAAAGGGCAATGAGGACGCTTCCGCACTGAGTCTTGTCTCCATCTCGTGAAAGCGGTGTGCCACCATCCTTGATGCTGCTGCTTCCCTCCACGATTGTGTTGTCGCCGTGAATTGGACAGGAGACGAGATCTCCGACGCGGGCCGCGCGGCGCCCCTTGACTTTGATTCGATCCGAGCCGGTTAGGATTTTTCCTCCGTGACTCGTGCTGTCGCCTTCGTATGCTAATTTTTTCATTCAGTTCATCTGCACAATTAGATGTAGTCAAAAAATTTGTCGCGCCGTCCTAATGCAAATCGAAATCAGAAGGCAAGGCCTGGTTTATTCCATCAAAGACCCCTTCTTGGAAAAGCTTTTGTACCTCGAAGCTCGACACTCCCTATCAAAAATAACCTGTCCATTCTTTAACACGTACAACCGTCCCCATCAAACCGAAGTACAACTTATGTATACACCGTATTTGCAAACCACGCATGCTGCTCTCCCAGATGCCGGAAATTGCGAATATTTTATTAGGGGGAGCGTCTATTTCTGGATACACAAACACATGGCTCTTTTCCATACTTATATTTCACGCATCATTCACTTGGACGATAATTAATTTTTTTGCACTATCATACAGATGATAAGTATATCGATCCCGAGAAAATGCCCTCTGCCTGAGCAGATTCAAAAAATGAAGTCACTTTATTATATCGATCCAGACCATCAGCGTAGCTATTCTGTGCGCATTCACAATCTCTGTGCCACCCGAACGTCCTAGTTATCGATGCCGTCTACCGTGGCGAGTGTTGTTATCCCTCTGAATGCTCGAGGGCTGAACTGCTGATACGTCCCGTCGTCGCATGTATGGTTGGAAATCGTCTTTCCATCCCTTTTAACATAAATTCCACTCGGAAATCCTTGATATAGCACATATTGATAGTGGCCAGAGTTGAATTTTAGATGCGTAAAATTCACACTCCCCTCACGGATATCACTCAACGAAAACCATTTTCGAGGAGAAAATGGTTTTTTCGGGAATTCTATTTCCATTTTATCTGCCTTTCCAAAACGATACTGCACATACCCGTTGTCAGGCGAGACATTTCCTGACGCGCAGATCGACATTATCTTTCCATTGGTTTGACAACTGAAATAAACCTCCTCTTGAGGATAACAAAGCGTAACCTCGTCAGCCCTCACACCAATACCAAACAAAATTAATCCAGCAACGAAGATTCTCTTTACAAACCTGATCAGATTGCAATCCGTAATCAATTGAAATCTCCTTTTCTCCATATTTCATTGAGATTGGCAACACGCTCCGCGTAACTATAGAGATAGATTTTGATAATCCGGTCGACAGTTTTCGAAATCCATTCTCTTTACTGAAATGTCCGCGCGTCCAAACTGTCTCAGGCGTCGTTTGACGTGATCGCAACACAAAGAGCAAGCAGTTTCACCGGTGCTGGGTGCAACCAACAGCACAGCCGGATTTGCCATGATTTTTCTTATTTGGAAGCCATAAGACTGTCGTCGCCTCAATGAAATCATTTGTAGCCCCATTCGACAAGCTGACGTCTTACCGCTGATGCGTTCCTATATTTGTAAGTTACCCGTTTCCCTTCACGGGTGCCGTCGAAACCAACGCCGAAACGTTTTGTCAGTACGCTGTCCTCTTTCAACTTCGTCAATAAGCCGCCGGCCTTTTCGATCTGTTCGTCGTAGACAAATACCTGATAGATGCTTCCGCCAGTTCCGATGGACGGACTGTCAGCAGCCCATGTCACTATGATGAAAAGCTTCTTCGGCCTTCTTCCACTCACAAACACGCTTTTGATTTCCGGGCTGACTCCGCCCTCTGCTTCATACAGATCGACCGGAATACGCCCTGTTTCCGTAGTACCTGTTAGATATGCTCGTACTCCGTCTCCGTCCTGGCTCGGCGCCGCACAGAACTCTATAGTCGTTCCATCGCCCAAAAAGGGGATGTGGTAGCTCTTTTGTTCGATCGCACTTGATATACTCGGACAGAAAAAAGTTAGACACAAACTCAGAATGAACGCGTGCACAAACGTTGCTGAAACGAAGCTTCTCATCGACTAATCTCACTGAAAATTCCGTTGTCCCATATGATATGGAAGTTGTTTTTTCGCGCGCGGTAGCTGTCCGTGTGAAGATTTATAATTTTTGTTATCCGATCGACTACGTCATCGGTGTGCCCCATGTCAGCTATCTCTGGCAGATGGCTGGAAATCCAGAAGTAGATTGCTGAACGCACCGCGTATCTCATTTCCGATATCAAATCAGGGTTAGCAATGAAATCAACGTCGTCGCGCGCCCACAAAGTCGGATAAAAACTCTGGAAGCCAGCATAATTGGCTCTTCCGGTAAGTTGCTTGAGTCCTCTGCCTCTGAACCGCCAACCGTCACCACTCGCGATGGAACCATTTCCAATTTTGTTCGCGTAGGCACGGTTTGCTATTTCTTCTGGCTGAGCCAAGTGCGACGCAGTTCTTCCATACAACTCAGCTTCGTCCGGATGTGCTGAGAAATATGAAAACTTTTGTGACAATACGTACGACCGATAGTTGAGATTCTCCGAAGTGTTAAGAGCGGTGCCTGCCTCTTGCCGGATTTGGGCAAAGAAGTGTGACAGCCGGAGTGGAGAACCAAGCTTGTAGTCCTCCAAGCGGGGATTGAGTTCATCCGCCACAATCTGCAACTGATCGGTCGATGCTTCTGTAAAGATGCGCTTAAGCATTTCAACGGTGACCTGGCCAGGGACACGAAGAAAATTCCCCACCAACCCAATCGGATGAATATGAAACACATTCGACGCAGGGAAGTCAGCCAGCCCGGCCTTGACCGCATCCCACCAGACCAGCTTCTCAATCCGCCTCTGTTCCTCGACATGCTCCGGCTTCGGCCCCGTGCGCTGCTCAATGGCAGCAATCAACTGCTTCCACTTGTCCGGATTCGCCCACTCGCTCTCGTGCTGAATAATCAGCCTCGACATGCGCAGCGCCGTCCATGGGTCGCTCGATGCGTTACGCAGGTCATCGGCCGCCTGCGCGCGGTCACCGGCCAGCTTCAGCGCCTGGTAAATCGATGTCATCAGCGGACTGAGCTTGCCCAGAGAACCCACGTCCGGCACGTCTGCACCGATCGAATAGTCGACAAACCCGTTCGTCGTCGCGAACAACGTATGCGTCGGATCATGCGCGTCGTCCAGCGTCTTGAAGTCCACCCATTTCTGGGCAAACTCCCGCGTTACCGTCCCGCCCGCAAAGCTCTGTTCCCGCACCCAGCCATCAATCGGCTGATGACGGACATCCGCGCTGTCAATCTTCCACCAGCGCCGCTTGTCGCCATCGCTCCCAGCCACTGTCTCGATGTACTGACGATCCGCACTTCCCTTCGCAAGCGCACCTAGTGGAAAGACTTCGATTACACCAGTCTGTGGGGCTTGAGCCCCTTCCTCATCGTGCCGCTTGTACAAGGTCGTCCCACTATCGATCCGCTGAATCGTTGGCTCGCTGGGAAGGACCAACTGCTGCCACGCACTGACATGAGCGCCGTTCTGCCTGATCCAGGCACGCCCGGCGTCGATGAATGACTTGACGCTGTCGTCACAAAAGACTTCGATGTGCACCATCCGGTTGCCGGAAGTCTGCTGGGACAACGAATCGTAGCGCCCAAGATGGCCGATCAGTTCCCCCGCCTTCACCGGGACCACTTCGGACGGGCTAGACAACACGACTACCCCGTCTAGTGAAGAATCTGGCATCACCTCCTTGACTACCGGACCACCGTGTTCTTCCCCAAGAAACATCCATCCGCCCACTGCCGGATGAGCGACGCCACCTGCGGTCCCCGGAAAGGGCGATACACCGCTCGCATCTTTAATCAGCCCCCAGTTGCCATCGCGTTTTCCAACGCTAACCTGCGCCCCGTGCGGGAGGATGCAGAGCACCTTGCCATGCGGCTTTGATACCCGGACTCGCAGCCCCCGCTGATCGGCGGGTGCCGACTGGCCACCTGACCCGATTGCGGGACGGTCCTGCGCATAGGTGGTCACCTCGAAGCGCGGCGCCCAGTACTTCGGTCTGGGAAGATGCGCGTCGTTCTCGTAGTCCGCAAAGTCCTGCAGATGTGCGTACAGGCTGTAAAAGGTCAGTTTCCTGTCTTTGGGAAACTCCATTGAATGGCGCACCAATGCGAAACCCGTGCTGTACGGTGCACTGATCGCAGGCTGCCCGTTTCGCGCAGGAATTTCACTTATCGGGTAGATGCGATCGACGCGCCATGCCACCACTTCGCCATCCGCGATACAGCGCACCCCGCCCTTCAGATCCAGTGATGCGCCTGCGCCCGCTTCGGTCACGTGTATTCCGCCGTGCCACATGCCTTTGCCGCTGACCGCGTAGGCGCCGGAAGGCTCCCGCCTCAACAGTTGGTGAAACTCATGCTCATCTATAAAGTCTGCAGGCGGCCCATCCGTGCCTTGGGCCTTCTTGCGAAACGGATACGCAAAAGCAAGCAGTTTCACGGGCGTGCTGGGTGGATTCGACGGTCGAGTCATATTTGCCATGATTGTGCTTATTCAGAAAACCCGAAATTCATGTTTCCCTCGACGTCTTGAAGGGGTGCAGCAGGCCAGCGTGGGAAGGTGAAATTGCCCTGCGCGGAACCTTCGACATCTAGACCGCCCTTGACCTGGACTTCGCCTGGACTCGCGATCTCGATCTTTCCGTTGGCGATCTTTAGATACGCGCCTGCCCCATCACCGAGCGTGATGCCCTTCGACCCAGTAATGATCACTTCGCCTGTTGACGAGCTGACCGCAACGTTGGTAAGCGCCATCAATTCGAGCGCATCACCCTGAGCTTGAATCTGGACTTTTCCCTTTGCCGCGAACAGCCGGATGCCGAGCTTCGCGGCAAACAACGAAATCGCCTCCCCCGCCGCCGCAGTGATCCTCCTGAGCGCGCCAAAGTCGATTCCTCCACCTGCTGTAACGAACATTTGCTTTGCCGCGGCCAACTGCATATGCTCACCACTCACCAGACCAACGCCTTCAGGTGCGCTCGCCACGATCACCGGCTTCCGTAGTTTTGCGATCTTCTGCTCGACGAGCGAACGTTGCTGATCGACTTCGGCCAGCAACGCCTGCGCGGCTCTTGCTGAATCATTGAGAGAGCGCAGGACTTGCTCCGCTTGCTGGAGCGTTGCGTCCGCGTTAGGCATCGTGAGCTGCTCGCCCGTAGCACCGGGCTGTGCTTCGGCGCTAAGCAACACGCCTTTCGCCGCCCGGGCTGACAGATATCCATCTGTCCTCAGCTCGGCGCCGTGACCCCGCTCCCTCCTCTCCCCATCAACCATATGCCCCAGATTAAGCTCACTAGTCTGAAACGGCGTAGCCAGATGGATATGCTCAACCCCTTCCTTATCCTCCATCCGCAGCTCATTCTGCGCCGCGGTCCGAACGATATTGCGAGTGTTGTTGAGGTTATTGACGAGATCCGGATGCAAACTGTCGTGCATCGCCCCGATGATCACCGGCCGATCCGGATCCCCAGCGGTAAACACGATCGCCACTTCCGCCCCATCGATCAACGGAAAGTGATGCCCATAACCATCTCCGCTATACGGCTTCGCGAACCGCACCGGTCGGCTCGTTCCACCCGGGCTCCACTGGTCGAGGTCGAACGGCAGCACGATCACATACCAACCTTGCTCGGTCAGATACGCATACTTATAGTTGCCAGGCGACGTAACCCGTGCCGGCAAGATCCCATCGATGGCAGGCCGAGAAATCGACGTCATTGAAGTCCGCCACACTCGATCGGACGGGATCCCTTCGAATGTCACCTGATACGCGTGGTCACGAGCGCCCCGTGACTTCACTGAAGTCACGAAGATTCCGTGCCTCGCATCGGCTGGATTCGGATGGATCGACATGACCTCACCAGCCTCGAGCCAGAACGGATTCCCCGTGCCCGTAAAAGCAACCTGAGCGGCCAGATGCGCCTCATGCCGCAACTGGGCAATTCGCTGCCCCTCTTCAGGTGTTTCGTAGTGCTCGCCCCAGTGGTAGTCGACCCCGTTCGTCGTGCTGTCGCCGCGTACTGTGTTCTCGTCGACAAGCAACGACACACCGGCCTGGCGATGGTTATAGTCATGCAGCCGCACCGCTTCGGTCACTCGCCGCGTTCGCCGCTTGAGCGAGGTGATCGCATCCGCGCCGACACTCTCGAGCCCCGAATCGCGCCGCAACGGCACGGTTCGCTGCTTGCGTGCGTACGCATCGAGATCGTCGCCGAATACGATCATCGCGCGGTCTTTCTTCTGCTCCCACCGGAACCACATTCCTTCCCGCGCGCAGAGCCTCTGAATGAATCTGAAGGTCGTCTCGTGATACTGCGTGACGTACTCATGGCGCTTGTACTGCCCACGCAACTGAAACACGAAGTCAACCCCGCTGCGATACCCGTAGTGGCGTAACGTATCGGTAATGATTTCCTCGACCGACTGTTTCTGAAACAGCCGGCTCGTCACACCGCGATCGAGATCGGCGAGTTTCGGTTCCAGCACGACCCGATAGCGCGTTTCATCAACCGAGGTGTCGAACTCGTCGAACTGCGTCACGATGCCGTGAATCGTGTGCGCGGGCGGCCTCGCGCTGAACCGCCCGGCGTTCTCGCCAAACATCTTGCGCAGATAGTCGATATCCGGATCTCCCGGTTCAATGGCGAACCGCGCCGGACGTCCCAGCACCTGATCCATCGGAATACCCGCTACCGGGCTTGTGAATTCGATCTCGTACTTGTACAACTGGCTGACCTGATCGACACCACTGAATCTCAAGACGGAGAACGGCGCGGGATGCGGCGCCAGCTTCAATTCATAAGCCTGCAACGGCGATACCATCGACATGGAATTCCTCTTGAATGCGCAGCGTCACGACGTCGCCGGAGGCAACCGCTAACGACCGCTCTGGCAACTCCCCCGAAAACTCTTGCAAAAAACTCCCGCTCAGTTCTTCGCCTTCGGCATCTGCGACACCAATGACAGACCGATATCCATGCCCTCGACCTGGAAGTGCGGGATGATGAAGAGCTTGATGCGGAAGAAGCCCGGGTTGTCGTCGATGTCTTCGACCGTCACCTTCGCTTCACGCAGCGGGTGCGACGCCTGCAACTCATCACCCGGATCCTTCATCTCGGTCACGAGACCCTTGATCCAGTTGTTGAGCTCGAGTTCCAGCAGCCGTCGATCCTTGGTCGTTCCAATGTTTTCTCGCTGAATCAGCTTCAGGTAATGCGCGATGCGCGATAGCAGGAAGATGTAAGGCAACCGCGCGTTGATGCGGCTATTGGCAGTCGCTTCCCTAGTCTCGTACAGCGCCGGCTTCTGTGTCGAATTCGCCGAGAAGAAACACGCGAAGTCGTGGTTCTTGTAGAACGACAACGGAATAAAGCCGAGATTCGCAAACTCGAACTCGCGCGTTTCCGGAATCAGCACCTCCGTCGGGATTTTCGGCTGCACGCCAGTGCCGAGGTCATACAGGTGGACCGGCAGGTCCTCGACTTTGCCGCCCGCCTGCGGACCACGAATCTGCACACACCAGCCGTTGTTCACGAAGCTACGGGTCATGTTCGCCGCAAACGCGAACGACGCATTCACCCACAGATAGCGGTCGTGGTCCGGGCCCTTCACCGCTTCCTCGTAGTTGAACGCGCGCACAGGCGTCGTGTCCTTTCCGTAGGGCAGACGACCAAGCACGCGCGGCATCGTCAAGCCGACGTAGCGTGCGTCGTCCGTATCGCGGAAGCTCTTCCACTTGATGTACTCGGCACGATCGAAGTAGTTGCCGATATCCTGGATCGCCGCGACTTCTTCCATTGACTTCTTGCCGAAGAACGCCGCGCCGACCGAGCCGATGAACGGCATGTGCGCCGCCGCCGCGACCTTCGAGATATTGCGCAACAAAGCCACGTCCTGCGGCGAATTCGCAAACTCGAAGTCACTGATCAGCGCGCTGATCGGCTGGCCGCCCGGCGTGTCGTATTCCTCGACATACGTGAGGCGATACATGCCGCTCTGGATCAGCTCAGGCGTGTCTTCGAAATCACGTTGCAGTGCATCTTTCGACACATCGAGCACCTCGATACGCGCGTTCTTGCGGAAATCCGTGCGCGACACCAGCATCTTCAAACCACGCCAGCGGCCTTCGAGCGCCTGGAACTCGGGCGTGTGCAGCACAGCATCGAGCTGGCGGCTGATCTGACGATCGAGCTGGCCGATATGAAAATCGAGCAGCGATTTGTCGAGGCGCTCGACCGGCTGGCTCGATTGCGCAACGAGCTCGAGAAACGCGCCGATGCCGCGCGCGATGCGCTCGTCGGCCGACGCCTCGGACAGCATGTCGTTGTCGCGGAACGCCTCGAGCGGGCGCGCCTCTGAAACGGGCTTCAGGTTGATCTTGTTGCACAGCGACGCGTAAACGCTGTCGCTGGCGAACGACGCGTCCTGAGCGGCATCCAGCACAACGGTCTCGGTCGCGCCCTGACGCGATTCATTCTGTTCCATTTGTATTCCTGTCTGCGTTTTTGCAGCGATGTAGTTGCAAGGCAGCGAAGGACCTTCTTCGCCCCTTCCCCCGGCTTCAGGCATGGCCTTCCGGCCGGGTCGCGGCCGTCGCGATCTGCGCGAGCTCGCCGCGCAGCCTGTCCGACAGACGCTTGTCCTTCAGGACCTTTTCGAACTCGCGGCGGAACGTGCCGTTGTCGAGCAGATTCGACTTCAGGTCACGCAGCAGATTGCGCATCGCCAGCAGCGCCTGCAACTCGGGAATCTGACGCGCCACCTGCTCCGGCTCAAAGTCCTTTATCGCGCGGAACGCGAGCTTGACCGGCAACTCGGACCCGTCACCGGCGAGCGTATTCTCGGCGGCGATCTTCAGGTCCGGGGCGTAATCGGCCAACACGGCGTCGAAGTTGTTCTTGTCGATGTTGACCTTCGTGCGCTCAGCCAGCGGCGCCTGCTCGCGTCCCGCGCTGAAATCACCGGCGACCAGCAGCTTCAGAGGCAGCTCGACCTTCTTCTGGGCGCCGCCCGTGTGCAGGTCCAACGTGATTGAGACGCGACTCTTCGGTATTTCGCGCTGAAAGCTGTCCATACGTATTCCCCATGTAGTCCGATTCGATGCGCCCGCAGATCTCGCACTGTCCGACGCGGCGGCTCCCTTCGCGCGAATATCCGGGGGCGCGAATAAATAGATATACGCGACTCACAACGGATTGCGACGACACCCTTCTTCAAGGCTTCGACGCGCGCGACTTTTTTAATGCCACCAATATTAAAGCAGATGTATTGTCGCGACGTCAAAGCCTATTGATAACTCAAAAACAGACAAAATGTGAAAAAGAGTGAAGCAATTCCTGATTCTGAATTATCTGACTACAGCGCCGCTGTCAGCCCATATACTTCCTTGCGCACGTTCAGTGAGGAACCCTCGTCCCGACGGCTGCTCCACGAGTTGAGCGGGAACGAACAATTTCCCGAATTTGTTAATTTAGCTTGCATAGTTTTTAACGCTATCCCAATTAAATATCGCCTCCTCAGGATAAATGCATCCCACATCTCAATATAAAATGTTTGAACTTTTGTGATATTTTTAATTTTGATATAAATATGGGTATACGATTTCCAAATAAGACGTATAGAATCCGCAATCCCGGAGCAATCCGGATTAAATGACCAACACGCGAGAGACCAAAACACCTATGCGGATCGACAAACCGCTCTGGCACGAGGGCCTCATCCTCACGCAGCAGCACTTCCAGCAGCAGGAACGCTGGGCCGGTTTCGCGCTACAGCAGTTCGCTACCTGCGCGCTCGCCGAGCCGTGGGGCATACTCGGCGTCGAGGTCGACGAAGAAGCATTGGCGACGGGCCGTCTGAAGATCACGAGGCTCAAGTTGCGCTTCGCGGACGGCACGCCGATCGACACCACGCTTAGCGACGCTCTGCCCGCCGCGCGCGATCTGACAAAGGGCATGGCCGCCGACCTGCAAAGTGTCGTCGTGCTCGCGGCGCTCGCGTTGCTGGATGCGAACGGCAATAACTGCCGGTTTGACGAAACGTCGCTGGCGCGTCCACGCCGCGCGTATCGCGAGTTCGTCAAGGTCGTCGATCTGAACGGCGGCAGCGAAACCGAGATCGCGTCCGAGCGCCACGCAGTGCGCTTGCTGTTCGAATTCGAATCGCATGCCGACGACACGGTCTGCGCGATCGCACGGCTCACGCGCACCACCAGCGGCCAGTTCCAGGTCGATCATCGCTTCGTGCCGCCGTGCCTGACGCTCGGTAGTCACCCTCTGCACCTCGAGCGCATTAATCGTCTGGCCGATATCCTGCAGGCGAAGAGCGTCGTGCTCGGCGCGCGTCGCAACGAACGGCTCGAGCAGGTCGCCGAATATGGTGTCGCCGACGTGCAACTGTTCTGGCTCTTGCACTGCATTCACGCGGCGTGGCCGCAGTTGCGGCTCTATGCGACGCATCCGCGCCGCTCGCCCGAGCAGCTGTACATGACGCTCGCGCAACTCGTGGGCACTTTGATCACGTTCTCGACGCGCGCCCAGCTCGCCGACATTCCCGCCTACGACCACGCGCGCGCCGACGAGGTGTTCACGAAACTCGAGGCCACGATCCGCGAATTGCTCGATGCGATCATTCCGTCGCGTGTCGTGTCGATCGGCCTCACGCGCAAGAGCGCGACCACGTGGGCGGGTCAGTTCCTCGAAGAGCGTATCGTCGAAGGCGCGGCCGACTGGTATCTGTCGGTCAGCGCGCCGATGCCGGCGTTCGAGCTCGCCGAGCAGTTCCCGCGTCTGTGCAAGATCGGCGCGCCCGACGACGTCGAGCACATCGTCAACTCGGCGCTGCTCGGCATTCCGCTCAAGGCGGTAGCGCGCGTGCCGGCCGCGATTCCGGTGCGCCTCGATAACCAATACTTCGCGCTCGATGCGGCGAATGCCGCGCACGCGAAGATGCTCGCCGCGCGCGCTTGCCAGATCTATCTGCCGGCGTCGGTGCCCGACGCATCGCTCGAACTTTACGCGGTACTGCGCTGATGAACGCCCTGCCCCGAAACGCCACCAAAGTGGCGTTGCCCGATAGCATGGCCGGCGCGGCCCGGGTCACGCGTGAAGGCATTCGCGATCTGCTGCGAGACACCGCGCTGCTCGTTACGACCCTCACGCCCGGGGGCCACGTGGAACACGCAACCGACTTCCGCAATCGTTGCGGATTGCTGATCGCGAACTTCTCGACGGAACTCGAGCGGCGCGGCTATGCGGACGAAGTCCGCCGCGAAGCGTTGCTCGCGCAATGCGGGCTGCTCGATGAAGTCGCGCTGCGCTATCTGCCGGCAGAGAGCCGAGCGGCGTGGGAACTCAAACCGCTGCAAGTCGAGCTGTTCAACCTGCACGACGCGGGCGAGCGCGTGTTCGAACGGCTCGAGGCTCGCATGCGTGAAGCGTCGCCGCACGTCGACCTGCTCGAATGCTATGCGGCGATTCTGAGCCTCGGCTTCATCGGCCGGTTTGCGCGCGACGGCGAAGCGGAACGTGCGGCGTTGATGACCTCGCTGCATGCGCAGCTGGAAGACCTTCGCCCGGCGCCCGCATGTACCTTCATTGCCGATCGCCCTGATCGCCGTTTGTCCGACTGGTTTTACCGGCTCTCGCCATGGACAACCGCGGGGCTCGCATCCGTAGTCGCCGCCATCGTCTGGGTGGTGTGGTCGACCGCGCTCGACGCACAGCTAGCGCAACTCGTGGAAACGAAGGTCACCCGGCCGTGAAGTCCGATCTGCGCATCCTGCCTGAGACGCCGGCGCGCACGCCCAAGCGTGCGTATGAGGGGCTTGGTTATCCGTTGCGCGCGATGCTCGTGTTCGCGGCCGCGCTGGCACTCGCGGTGATCTGGTTCGTGCTGCCGGGAGGACGTGGCGTCGCTCCGGTGCTGACGACGGCCGTCGCCTTGCTCGTGTGCGCACTCGTCGGATGGCGCACGCTGTGGCTGTCCAGCGCGCGCGAACGCAGCGCGCAAGTGTTGGCCGCGCTCGGCGCCGCGACCGCCGAGATTCCGCCGAAGCTGCGCACCTGTATGCCGCTTGTGCTCGTCACCGGCGACGGTCTGCCGGCTCTGTTCGATCGCAACGACGAGGAGCGCTTCGCACATGTGGGCGACGGCGCTATCTGGTTGCGAGTCGATGATCCGCAGCAGTTGCCGCGTCTCGCGGTGGCGCTCAGGCAGTGGCGCGACGGACGTGCGCCCGATGGCGTCGTGCTGTCGGTGGCGCCCGCGCTGCATGTCGGGCCCGACATGCTCACCCAGAAGCTGCGCGTCGTGCGCCATTGCGTCGCCGATGCCGCCCGCACGCTAGGCACGAGCCTGCCCGGCTATCTCGCGGTCTATCAGCGGCTGACCACACGCCCGCCCGGTTTGTCGATGCCTGCGTGGTACGGGGTGTCGTCGGCGAAGCGAATCGTCGATGCCGAGCGTTTCGAACTCATCGTCCGCGCGGCCGAAGCCGAGACTCAGCGCCTGCCTCGCGACGCGGGCACTGGCACGGCTGCCACCACTGCTACAGGTGCCGCGCGCGCGGCGGCGCTCGCGTCGCTCGTCGGCTGGACGCAGCGCGTCGTTATCGGCACGTTGACCGACCGGATGCATCCCGCCACGCCGTGGGAATTGTTCGGAGCCGGTTGGATCGATTGCGGTCCGGCAAGCGGTTCGGCCGATCCGTGGGAACGCGACGTGCAGAGGCAAACCTGTGTGACACGCGCCATCGTCGGCGCATCGCCGCTGCCGTGGCCGCTGCCGCAACCGCTGATCGAAGCAACCCCGCGGCGCTACTGGAGGTCGCCGCGCCGCATCGCCGGCGCGCATGCGCTGACCCTGCTCGCCTGCGCGGCGGCCGTCGCATCGTGGTCCGCCGCGGAAAACAACGAAGCGCTGCTCGACCGCATCGGCGCCGATCTCGGCCGTTATTCAATGATTTCGGCCGCGCACGACAACGCGAAACGCGACGCACTGCACGCGCTCGTCGTCGATCGCGATCAGCTCGACCGTTACGCGCGCATCGGCGTGCCGTTGCGACTGGCGTTCGGCATGTATCGCGGTGCACAGGTGCTGCCAGCGCTCGACACCGCGATCGCATCGTACGTGCCCCCGCCTGCGCCGCCGGCGGTCGTCATGCTCGACAGCATGTCGCTATTCGACAGCGGCCGCGCTCAGCTGAAGCCTGGCTCGACTCGCGCGATGGTCGGTGCGCTCGAAATGATCAAGGCGTATCCGGACAAGCGGATTCTGGTCGCCGGGCACACCGACAACGTCGGCAATCCGCAGAGCAATCTGAAGTTGTCCACCGCACGCGCGCAAGCCGTGCGCGACTGGCTGATCGACGTGTCGGGAATCGCGCCGACGCAGTTTGCGATTCAGGGCTATGGGGATACGCGGCCGATCGCAAGCAACGCGTCGGACGACGGACGCGCGAAGAACCGGCGTGTCGAAATCACGCTCGTGCCGGACGCTCGCATCACCCAATAACACTACAGTCTTTCGCCCCCGAAGCATCGCGCTTCGGGATTCAGAAGCTCGGGGGCTGCTCCGGGCGGTTTTCGCAGTAGAAAAATCAAGGAGTGGAAGGTATGGCAATTCCGGCCTACATGTGGCTCAAGGACGACGGCGGCGCTGATATCAAGGGGTCGGTGACGGTGCAAGGCCGCGAAGGCAGCGTCGAGCTCGTCGCGTTCGATCACGGCGTGCATATCCCGACCGACGGCAACACCGGCAAGCTGACCGGCACCCGCGTGCACAAACCCATCACGCTGACAAAGGAAACCGACTCGTCGACGCCGTACTTGTACAAGGCGGTCACGAGCGGTCAGACGCTGAAGTCGGTCGAGATCAGGTGGTACAAGATCGACGACGCCGGCAAGGAGAAGGAATACTTCAACACGAAGCTCGACAACGTGAAGATCGTCGCGGTCAAGCCCAAGATGTTCGACATCAAGAACCCAGACTACGAGAAGCACAACCACCTGGAAGACGTCGAGCTGCGTTACGAGACGATCACGTGGTCGTACAAGGACGGCAACATCATCCACAAAGATACCTGGAACGAGCGTTCCTGATTTCCGCGTGATATGCGAGACCAGCGCGTCGACGCGCCCTTACCGGTCCGCGGGGCGGGCTGGTCCTTTTTCATCGGCGAGTGCACCGCGTGCTCGCCGCTTCCCTCCGTGACCGGACTGCCGACATGAGCTTGCGCGACGACCGAAGAAGCGCCTTTGGGGACACCACTCAGCTGCTGCGCCGACTGAACCCACACTGCGCGCAGGCGCTCGAAGCGGCCGCCAGTCTTTGCCAGACGCGGCTGGCTGACGAGATCACAGTCGAGCACTGGCTGCTGAAGCTGATCGAAGCCGGCGACGGCGACATCCCCGCTATCGTGCGGCATTACACGATCGACATCGACGCGCTGTGGGATGCGCTCCTCGGTGCAATCGATCGTCTGCCGCGCAATCTGCGCGGCAAGCCCGCGCTGTCGCCGCAGCTAGCGGCACTGCTTGCGGATGCATGGTTTCACGCGTCTTCGGAGAGCGACCGCGCGCGAATCCGCTCCGGGAATCTGTTGCAGGCGATCGTCGATACGCCCCATATACTGCGCGCGCAGCATGCGTGGCCATTGCCTGTCGTCAGCAGCGCGCAAATTGAGCGTTTGCTGCCGCGAATTGCGCATCAGTCGTGTGAAAGTGACTTCGAAATCGAAAGCGGAAGCGAAGATGACGAACGGCAACCCAAGCGGCCGCAACCTTCGGCGACCGCCTCGGTGGCGAACGTCGTCTCTCGCACAACGGAGGCAACACCTGCCAGCGCCGACGCCCTCGCCCGCTTCGCGCTCGATCTGACCGACAAGGCGCGCCGCGGTGACATCGATCCGGTATTCGGGCGCGACCGCGAGATCCAGCAGATGGTCGACGTGCTCGCGCGCCGTCGCAAGAACAATCCGATTCTCGTCGGTGAGCCGGGTGTCGGCAAGACCGCGCTCGTCGAAGGGCTCGCGTTGCGAGTCGTCGAAGGAAGCGTGCCGAACGTGATTCGCGACGTGCGCATCCTCACGCTCGATCTCGGCTTGCTGCAAGCGGGCGCCGGCGTAAAGGGCGAATTCGAGCAACGCCTGAAGAACGTGATCGACGAGGTTCAGGCTTCGGCCGTGCCGATCCTGCTGTTCATCGACGAAGCTCACACGCTGATCGGCGCCGGCAACGCCGCGGGCGGCGCCGACGCCGCGAACCTGCTGAAGCCCGCGCTCGCGCGCGGCGAATTGCGCACGATCGCGGCGACCACTTGGTCCGAATACAAACAATTCTTCGAGCGCGACGCCGCGCTGGAACGCCGCTTCCAGATCATCAAAGTCGACGAACCCGAGGACGACGCGGCCTGCCTGATGCTACGCGGTCTGAAAGCCCGCTACGCCCAGTACCATCACGTGCACATTCGCGACGAAGCACTGATCGCCGCGGTCAAGCTGTCGCGTCGCTACATACCCGCACGGCAGTTGCCGGACAAGGCCGTCGATCTGATCGACACCGCCGCTGCGCGCGTGCGCATGGGGCTCGACGCACCGCCGGCCGAGTTGCAACGCGCGCGTGCCGTTGCCGCCGCGCTGCAGCTCGAACACGCGACGCTCGCAGACGACGAACGCGCCGGCATCGACGACGGCGAAGCACGCCGCGGCGCGCTGGGCGCCGCGCTCGCGAACGCGAAGACCGAACTCGCGGCGCTGCAGGCACGCTACGAACAGGAACTCGAGCTCGTCCAAACGCTGCATCGCCAACGCGATAGCGACGCTGTCACGCGAGATCCCACCGCGTTCGCGCAGGCACGTCGCGCACTCACGACCGCACAAGGCAAGGCCCCGTTGATCTTTGCGGACGTCGACGCCCGGGCGATCGCACGTGTCGTCTCTGAATGGACCGGTGTGCCGGTTGGCAGCCTCGTCGAAGACGAACTGCAAAGCCTGCTGACGCTGGAAACGCAGCTCGCGACACGCGTCGTCGCGCAGCACGACGCACTCGCCGCGCTGTCCGAAAGCCTGCGCACCGCCAAGGCGGGGCTCAAGAATGAACATGCGCCGCTCGGCGTGTTTCTGCTTGTTGGGCCATCGGGCGTCGGCAAGACCGAAACTGCGCTCGCGCTCGCCGATCTGCTGTTCGGCGGTGAAGCCGCGCTGACGACGATCAATATGTCTGAGTATCAGGAGTCGCACACGGTCTCACAACTGAAGGGCTCGCCGCCCGGCTATGTCGGCTATGGACGCGGCGGCATTCTGACGGAGGCGGTGAGGCAGCGTCCGTATAGTGTCGTGCTGCTGGACGAAGTCGAAAAAGCGCACCGCGATGTACTCGACATGTTTTATCAGGTGTTCGATCGCGGCATGATGCGCGACGGGGAGGGGCGCGAGATCGACTTTCGCAACTGCGTGATCCTGATGACGTCCAATCTCGGCAGTGCGCAAATCGATGAGACGACCGCGGAAAACCCCGGCGTCTCGCACAACGAACTGCTCGAAGCGATTCATCCGCAGCTCGTCGGCCACTTTCAACCGGCGCTGCTCGCGCGCTTCCAGACGCTCGTGTATCGCCCTCTCGATGCGAGCGCGCTGGCCTCGATCGTGCGCCTGAAGCTCGCTAAAGTCGCGCAGCGTCTACACCGCCAGCACGGCGTCGAACTGAGCTGCGACGAAGCGCTGATCGATGCGATGGCCGAGCTGTGTCTCGCGCGCGATTCGGGCGCGCGCAATGTCGATGCGTTCCTGAATCAGCGCATTCTGCCGACGGTATCGCGCGAACTGCTCGCGCGCATGGCATGCGGAATCGCGCCCGCCAGGATCTTGCTGACCAGTTCCCCCGAAGGCAATCTGACGATCGATATTGTCGATCGCGAAGAAGCCGTCGCTGAACATTCAGCGCACGGCTGACGGTGCGCCACTCGATGCCGGCGGGGCCGTCCCTCTACGACATGCTGCTCGGCCAGATCGGCGGCGAGCCGCTCGACGCCTACGACGACCGCACGCTCGAATGCCTGAGCGTGCAGCAGAACGTGCAGCGCATTCTGAACACGCGCGCGGGCGCGTTGAAGCACCTGCCCGACTACGGTCTGCCGGACATGACGAACATCTACAAGGCGTTGCCGTCGTCGGCGCACGCGCTGAAGCAGCAGATGGAAGCGACACTGCTTAAATACGAACCCCGTATTCGCGCTATCGACATCCTCGAGAGCGATGATCCGGGCGTGCTGGTCAGTTTCGAAATGACGTGTCATTTGAAGAAGGCCGGGCTCGTGCGCTTCGGCACGTATTTCGAGCCGCCAGGGCGGCTGCATGTACGACGGCGGATGCAGGGGCGCGGGTAATCAATGCTACGCGCATCCGATTGAGACATTTGTTCACAACTACTAGGCGGACAACTCGCTATAGTGGGGAAGGTCGATCACGGGTCCGATCGACCTTCCCCGGACAGGCATTGAGTCTGTCCTTCGGCAGCCTCGATCGCGCTTCGCGTTCGAGGCTTTTTTCTTGTCTTTCCTCATGCCGATGTGCCAGTGCGTCGTCGAGCGCCCGCTATTTAAATTGGGCAAAAAAAATCCCGCACAGGGGGAGCGGGATTAAGACAACAGGACGCTGAGGAGACGGGCACGTCCTGCCTGGGACCCACACGCACCGCAGAGATACGCGCGGTTATTTCTTATTTCTACGCTTGCCACGGCCTCAGGCCGCCTGACGCGCGAGGAGGCTATCACCCATCACGCTCACCACATCGTCAACGACCCGAGTGGCGGCCGCGAATCCAGCCGCCAGTACTTCCCACAAATCGGTCGCCGAACGACCGGGCAGCGGACCGACGCGAAAAGCAGTCGACCACTCGCCGCCGATCAGCCGCGTCTTCAACGTAACGTTCGCCACGTACGCGCGCCGAGCAGTGACACCGCCGACATGTGAACACGTATGCGTCGCGTGCAACGCGTTGACCACGACGTCGAATCCACGATAACGATAGGTTTGCTCCATACTCTTCTCCGTCTTCAGCCATTTCTACACAACAGCAATTCGCCATGTGTCGATGCTGCATCATTCTCGACTCGCAATTGTGAAAAATTGTCAGGTCTTCGGCGGTTTTCGGTTAGGGCTTTCCCTGTTTTCGGCGTGCCAATTCCTGCGTCACACATGCTCAATAGTGATCTCATCGGACGACAAAAGTGGATTACAAGTGGATAACGCTGATTCAGATCCAATTGAATAGACCGTGACGAATCAAGCCATGCGAAAGATCTCGAAATAAAAAAGCTATATCCCAAAATAAAGACCGGAACTCGCACGGCGCTTCAGTGGTCCGAACACTATCATTGCCCATCGTGGGCACCCTTCTGGCGGGCCTAGCCCCAACCGGTTCGCCGTCATCCGCTTGTGGTTCGATAAAGTACTTTGCGTCTGATCTCATCGTCCGTGGAGTTTGAATAAAGCGTCTGTAGCGGCACGTCGCTCTATCGCCAGCGGCAACGTTCGTGTCATTGCAGACCGTAGTTGGTTTATCGGATTGAATGAGCCTGAATAAGGAATTGCTGGTGAAACATCTCGCTGGTTCAATATCGCAATCGTGGCGACTTTCTCTACCTGCCTGTCTTATGCCTCGTCGCGTAAGTTACCTCGCTGCGACGATGATCACGCGTTCGCGCCGCCGCGAAGCGTGGGAGCGTGCACGATGAGCGTCTTCCAGATTGCCGGCGCGCTGTTCGCCATCGTCGCGCTGTTCGGCGTGCTCAACTATCGGTTCATCAGGTTGCCCGACACGCTCGGCATCACCGCAGTCGGTCTCGTCGTCTGCGTCGGCATCTCGGCGCTCGGCTTCTACTATCCGGCGATGGCGATCGCCGCGCGCAAGATCGTCGTACAGATCGATTTCGCCGACATCGTGTTTCACGGCCTGCTAAGCCTGCTGCTGTTCGCCGGCGCACTGCACGTCGATCTGTCGAAGATGCGCACGCAGCGGCGCGCGGTACTGATGCTCGCGACGATCGGCGTATTGATTTCCATCGCGGTGGTCGGCTTCGGCTTTTACTACGCGGCGCAATGGCTCGGCCAACCGGTCAGCCTGCTGTGGTGCCTCGCGTTCGGCGCGCTGATCTCGCCGACCGATCCGATCGCGGTGCTCAGCGTGCTCAAGCGCGCCGCGGCGCCCGAAAGCCTCGAAACCAAGATCACCGGCGAATCGCTGTTCAACGACGGCACGGCCGTCGTCGCGTTCCTCACGCTGGTCGGACTCGCGACCGGTGCGAACGAGTTTTCCGCGGGCGCGATCGCATTCGATCTACTGCGCGAAGTCGCCGGCGCGCTCGTGCTCGGCGCGGCGCTCGGCTTCGGCGCGTCGCTGCTGCTGCGAGGCATCGACAGCTATCCAGTCGAGATCCTGATCACGCTCGCGCTCGCGACCGGCGGCTATAGTCTCGCCGAAGCGTTGCACGTGTCGGCGCCTCTGGCGGTCGTGATCATGGGGCTCGTGATCGGCAATCACGGCGCGTCGACATCGATGTCGGAGAAGACGCGCGAGCATCTGTTCAATTTCTGGGACCTGCTCGACGAGTTGCTCAATCTCGTGCTGTTCGGGCTGATCGGGCTCGAAATCATTGCGCTGTCGCTGCGCTTCGAGATCGTTTGGCTCGGGCTCGCGGCGATCCCGGTCGTGCTGTTCGCGCGCGGCGTCAGCGTCGCGATTCCGCTGCTCGCGCTGCAGAAGTTCCGGCGGCTCAGTCCGCATTCGGCTGTGGTACTGACGTGGGGCGGTTTGCGCGGCGGCATCTCGATTGCACTCGCGCTGTCGCTGCCCGAGTTTCACGGACGCGAAATGTTCATCGGCGTCACGTATCTGGTCGTCGTGTTCAGCCTGCTGATTCAAGCAACGACCTTGGGTCCGCTGATCCGCCGGCTCAATTTCTCGGGCGCAAACGTAACCCAGCCAGCCGCGCCGAATTCATCGCCTGCACAAAACGCGCGCTAATCGTAAAGTGGATACCTGCGCGGATCTACACCGCGAGGTTGGTGGGAAAATCCCAAAGACAGTCCGAGACCGGCGCGAGCAGTTCGCGCGCCGATTTCAACGTTAGATTGGAGCCCCCGATTTAAGCGTCTTCTGAGCAATGCCCGCCGTGGTTCCGATCCGCGGCGGTCCACCACGAGGCAGGACCGATGGCGAGGCGAATCGCCGCAGTCTTCCTCCGGCCACGGTTCACGCCGCGGCCCTGGCTCGGGCTTGAACGAGTCCGCCGCCAGTTTCTGGCTTACTTTCCGCCAGTTTCCGGACCGTCGCGCCTGCCGCGGCGCCGGGCATTTGGCCGTCAATGCCGGTTCTCCCACATACCTGGCAGGCGCGGTTTGTCATCCTGTCGATTCAGGCGTTGGAAGGAGTTCGCCATGTCGGTCTATGTCGATGAGGGGTTTCGGCCCTGTGTGACGGAATGCGCGACGGTCGCGTTCCGGGTGTGCTGCGACGAGCGCGCACAGGTTTTTGAAGTCAGCGCCGACGCGCTGGTCGAGTTCTGCGGCGCTGAGAGCCGTCGCAAGGAGGACCTGCTGGTCGCGTTCGAGGATGCGCAGGACGAGATTCTCTCGGTCGCCGCGCAGCGCTGGCAGTACACGCCGAGCGAGCCGGTGCGGCTCGGTCTGGACGATTTCAAATTGGTCAGACATTAGGCGTGCGAGAAACGCCTTCATGAGCTGGATCGCCGCCCTGCCGATGTACAACGTGACGCCCGCGCTCGACCTCGAATGGCGCGGTTGGCTCGACGACGTGCTGCGCCGGGTCAAGCCCGGGTGCCGCATCGTCGAACCGGACGAGGAATTGCACGGCTTCTGGCGGCGCCCGAACCTGCTGATCTCGCAGACCTGCGGTTATCCGCTGATGCACGGGCTGCACGCACAGGTCCAATTGGTCGCGACACCCTGCTTCGATGCGCCCGGCTGCGACGGCGCGCATTACTCGAGCGTACTGGTCACGCGCGCCGACGCGCGCTTCGACTCACTCGCCTCGTGCCGCGGCGCGCGCGCCGCCTACAACCAGGACGACTCGAACAGCGGCATGAACGCGTTTCGCCACGCGGTCGCGCCGCTCGCTCGCGCCGGCATGTTCTTCGGCTCCGTACTGCGCACGGGCTCGCATCTCGGCTCGCTGCGCGCGGTCGCTGACAATCGCGCGGACGTCGCCGCGATCGACTGCGTGACTTTCGCCTTCGTGGGCGATGTGCTGCCCGAGCTGGCGCGGCGCGTGCGCGCGATCGGCATGACCGCTGCCTCCCCGGGCTTGCCGCTGATCGCCGCGGCCAATGTGCCGCCGGCCACGATCGCCGCGCTGCGCGATGCATTGAACGAGACGCTGAGCATCCGCCCCGAGCGAGCGAAACGCCTGCGTTTGAGTGGTTTTTCGGCGCTGCCGCTGACCGACTACGCGCGCATCGGCGAACTCGAAAGCGAGGCGCGCGCGGCGGGCTACGCGCGGCTCGCCTGATTCACGCCGTCGCTCATCTTCCACTCGGCGCGCTCATTCAGCCGCCGGCTGCACGTCCAGCACCAGCAGCTGTGCGCCGTCGGCGACCTGATCACCGACCGAATACAGCACCTCGGCGACGGTGCCGGCAGCCGGCGCGCCGATCGTATGCTCCATCTTCATCGCTTCCATCACGATCAGCGGCGCGCCCTTTTCGACCACCGCGCCCGGTTCGACCAGCACCGCGATCACCTTGCCCGGCATCGGCGCGGTCAGACGGCCTTCGCCGTGCTCGGCATCCGCGGCATGCGCGAGCAGGTTCTGCCATTCGAATGCGAGCGTCTCGCCGTGGCAGAACACGTGGAACCTGTCGCCGTCGACGAATACGCGCCCCGTCACGCGCGCATCGCCGATCGTCGCGCGGAATTCGTGGGCGCCCGTGCCGACCGACCAGCTGAAGTCCTCGCGCACGCCGTCGTGTTCGAGGGTTTGCACGAGCGCTTGCGTGTCCCCGTTGCGCGCGAAAGCGACTGTGAACGACTCGGGGCTGTCGTCGTTGGCGCGGTCGTCGATCACGCGCCAGCCGAGCGTTTGCGTGTAACCGCTATTGAGCCGCCAGTGCGACAGCGCGTCCCACGGTGACGCGCCGTGCGCGGTGCCGCCCTCGCGCGTCAGCAACGCGGCGCACGCGAGCGCGAGCGCTTCCTTGAACGGCTTCTGTGCCGGCGCGAACAGCGCGTCGTGATGACGCTCGATCAAACCGGTGTCGAGATCGCCGCTCGCGAACGGTTCGCTCGCGACGATGCGCCGCAGAAACTCGACATTCGTATGCGGCCCGACCACCTCGCACGCATGCAACGCGCGGGAGAGGCGCGCCAACGCCTCCTCGCGCGTCGCGCCGTGCACGATCAGCTTCGCGATCATCGGATCGTAGAACGGCGTGATCGTGTCGCCCTCGCGCACGCCGCTGTCGATGCGCACCGGCGCCTTGCGTCCCGGCTCCCCGAGTCCGGCCGCGTCGATCGCGAACTCGACGCCTTCGGGCATGCGCAGATGCTTGAGCATGCCGGTGGACGGCAGGAAACCGCGCGCCGGATGCTCGGCGTAGATGCGCGCCTCGATCGCGTGGCCGTCGAGCTTCAACTGCTGCTGCGTGAGCGGCAGCGCCTCGCCCGCGGCAACGCGCAGCTGCCATTCGACGAGGTCCTGCCCAGTCACCATCTCGGTGACCGGATGCTCGACCTGCAGCCGCGTGTTCATCTCCATGAAATAGAACTCGCCGGTCGGCGTCATGATGAACTCGACCGTACCCGCGCCGACGTAATTGACCGCGCGCGCGGCAGCCACGGCCGCTTCGCCCATCGCACGTTTGACCTCGGCCGACAGCCCCGGCGCGGGCGCTTCCTCGAGCACTTTCTGATGCCGCCGCTGGACCGAGCAATCGCGGTCGAACAGATAGACGGCGCCACCGTGCCGATCGGCGAATACCTGGACTTCGACGTGCCGCGGCCGCGTCAGATACTTCTCGATCAGCACGCGATCGTTGCCGAAGCTGCTCGCCGCCTCGCGCTTGCACGACAGCAGCGCGGCCGCGAAGTCCGCGCTGCGCTCGACCACCCGCATGCCCTTGCCGCCGCCGCCCGCGCTCGCTTTCAGCAGCACCGGATAGCCGATCGCGTCGGCCTCGCCCTGCAATAACTGCGGCTCCTGGTCATCGCCGTGATAGCCGGGCACGAGCGGCACCGCGGCAGCGTGCATCAGCGCCTTCGCGGCGGCCTTCGAGCCCATCGCGGCAATCGCTTCGACCGGCGGTCCGATAAAGACGATGCCGGCTGCCTCGCACGCATGCGCGAAGTCTTCGTTTTCAGAAAGAAAGCCGTAGCCCGGATGCACGGCCTGCGCGCCGGTCGCGCGCGCGGCTTCGATGATGCGTTCGATGCGCAGATAGCTTTGCGCCGCCGTCGAGCCGCCGATATGCACTGCTTCGTCGCAGGCGGCGACGTGTTTCGCGTTGGCGTCGGCGTCCGAATAGACGGCCACGCTCGCGATGCCGAGCCGCTTGCAGGTCGCCGCGACGCGGCACGCAATCTCACCCCGGTTGGCGATCAGGATCTTGTTGAACATGAGTGTCTCGATGAAATAGGCGGTACGGGGCGGTTGTTGTCAGCGGGGCATGTCAGTGGCGCCAGCCCGGCGTGCGCTTTTCGAGGAACGACGCAACGCCTTCGCGGCCTTCGGCGCCGGCTCGCGTCTTCGCAATCCGCACTGCCGTGTCCTCGATCAGCGCGTCGCTCAATTCGCGGCCCGCGATGTCCTGCACGAGCCGCTTGCACGCGCGCACCGCTTGCGGGCCGTTCGCGCAAAGCGTCTGCGCGAGCTGCGCGACCGTTGCGTCGAGCTGCTCGGCACTGGAGACCACTTCGCTGACCAGACCCAGCCGCAAAGCGGTCGCGCAGTCGAACGCCTCGGCGGTGACGAAGTAGCGCCGCGACGCCTGCTCGCCGAGCGCGCGAATCACGTACGGCGCGATCGTCGCGGGAATCAGCCCGAGCCGCGCTTCGGACAGGCAGAAGTGCGCGCTGTCGAGCGCGACGACGATGTCGCACGCGGCTATCAGGCCCATCCCGCCCGCGTACGCGTCGCCATTCACGCGCGCGATCACCGGCTTGTTGCAGCGATATACCGCCGACAGCATGCCCGCGAGACGCATCGCATCGGCGCGGTTCTCGTCGTCCGAGTAGCCGGACATTTTCTTCATCCAGTTCAGGTCGGCGCCCGCACAGAACGCCTTGCCGTTCGCGGCTAGCACGACCGCGCGCACGTCGTCGCGCGTGTCGAGCGCGGTGAATGCGGCAGTCAGCTCGGCGATCATCGTCTCGTTGAACGCGTTGCGCACGTCCGGACGATTGAGCGTGACGGTCGCGATCTGACCGGCAACCTCGACTTTCAGCGTTTCGTATTGCATGCGTAGCACTCCTTTGGCTGGCTCTCTCGCCGCGCGGCGCCGCGCGCCGTCACATTCTGAATACGCCGAAGCGCGTGTCTTCGATCGGCGCATTCATCGCCGCCGACAGGCCAAGGCCGAGCACGTCGCGGGTCTGCGCCGGGTCGATCACGCCGTCGTCCCACAACCGCGCGCTCGCGTAGTACGGATGCCCCTGATGCTCGTATTGCTCGCGAATCGGCTGCTTGAACGCCTCTTCTTCCTCCGCGCTCCAGGTGCCGCCCTTCGCTTCGATGCCGTCGCGCTTGACCGTGGCGAGCACCGACGCCGCCTGCTCGCCACCCATCACCGAGATGCGCGCGTTCGGCCACATCCACAGAAAGCGGGGGGAATACGCGCGGCCGCACATCCCATAGTTGCCCGCGCCGAACGAGCCGCCGATGATCACCGTGAACTTCGGCACCTTCGCGGTCGCAACGGCCGTCACCATCTTCGCGCCGTTCCGCGCGATGCCTTCGTTTTCGTACTTGCGGCCGACCATGAAGCCGGTGATGTTCTGCAGGAACACGAGCGGAATCTTGCGCTGGCAGCACAGCTCGATGAAGTGCGTGCCCTTTAACGCCGACTCCGAAAACAGAATGCCGTTGTTCGCGACGATGCCGACCGGATGCCCCCAGATATGCGCGAAGCCCGTCACGAGCGTCGTGCCGTAGCGCGCCTTGAATTCGTCGAACGCCGAATCGTCGACGATGCGCGCGATCACCTCGCGGATATCGAACGGCTTGCGCGTATCGACCGGAATCACGCCGTAGATGCTGTGCGTGTCGTAGCGCGGCGGCTTCGGCTCCTGCAACGCGAGCGGCGCCGGCTTCACGCGATTCAGATTGCCGACGATGCTGCGCGCGATCCCGAGCGCATGCGCATCGTTCTGCGCGAGATGATCGACAACGCCCGACAGACGCGTATGCACGTCACCGCCGCCGAGATCTTCGGCGCTGACCACTTCACCAGTCGCGGCTTTGACGAGCGGCGGGCCGCCGAGAAAAATCGTCCCCTGGTTCTTCACGATGATCGACTCGTCGCTCATCGCCGGCACATACGCGCCGCCCGCGGTGCACGAGCCCATCACGACCGCGATCTGCGGAATGCCCGCCGCCGACAGATTCGCCTGGTTGTAGAAGATCCGGCCGAAGTGATCGCGGTCGGGAAACACGTCGTCCTGATTCGGCAGATTCGCGCCGCCCGAGTCGACGAGGTACACGCACGGCAAGCGGTTCTCACTGGCGATTTCCTGCGCGCGCACATGCTTCTTCACGGTGACCGGGTAGTAGGTGCCGCCCTTCACGGTCGCGTCGTTGCAGACGATCACGCACTCCTGCCCCGCGATGCGGCCGATGCCGGTGATCACGCCCGCGCCCGGCGCGTCGTCGTTGTACATGCCGTATGCGGCCAGCTGCGACAGTTCGAGGAAAGGCGTGCCCGGATCGAGCAGGTACGCGATCCGGTCACGCGGCAGCAGCTTGCCGCGGCCCGTGTGCTTGTCGCGCGCGGCCTGGCCACCGCCCTGCGCGAGCTGCTCGATCTTCGCGCGCAGATCGGCGACCAGCGCTTCGAGCGCCGCCGCGTTCGCGCGGAAGTCGTCCGAGCGCGGGTTCAGTTTTGATTCGATGATCGGCATGACGTGGCTTCTCCAAAGTGCCGCCTGTTGTTAGGGCTCACGCGCATGCGTCACAGCGTTTCGGCAAACAGCTCCCGGCCGATCAGCATGCGACGGATCTCGCTCGTGCCCGCGCCGATTTCATAGAGCTTCGCATCGCGCCACAGACGGCCGACCGGATACTCGTTGATATAACCGTTGCCGCCGAGAATCTGGATCGCCTCGCCGGCCATCCACGTGGCTTTCTCCGCCGTGTACAGGATCACGCCCGCGCAGTCCTTGCGGACCTGGCGCACGTGGTCGTTGCCGAGCGTGTCGAGTTGGCGGCCCACCGCGTACAGATACGCGCGGCATGCCTGCAAGGTCGTGTACAGATCGGCGACCTTGCCCTGGATCAGCTGGAACTCGCCGATCGACTGGCCGAACTGCTTGCGGTCGTGGATATACGGCACGACCGCGTCCATCACCGCGACCATGATGCCGGTGGGGCCGCCCGCGAGCACCGCGCGCTCGTAGTCGAGACCGCTCATCAGCACTTTGACGCCGCCATTCAATGCCCCAAGGATGTTTTCCTCCGGCACTTCGACGTCCTGGAACACCAGCTCGCCGGTGTGCGAGCCGCGCATGCCGAGCTTGTCGAGCTTCTGCGCGACCGAGAAACCCTTCATGCCCTTCTCGACGATGAACGCGGTAATGCCGCGTGAATTCGCTTCGGGATCGGTCTTCGCATAGACGACCAGCGTGTCGCAATCCGGGCCGTTGGTGATCCACATCTTGGTGCCGTTCAGCACGTAGCGATCGCCCTTCTTCTCGGCGCGCAGCTTCATGCTGACCACGTCCGAGCCTGCGTTCGGCTCGCTCATCGCGAGCGCGCCGACGTGCTCGCCCGATACGAGCTTCGGCAGATACTTGCGCTTTTGCGCTTCGGTGCCGTTGCGATGAATCTGGTTCACGCACAGATTCGAATGCGCGCCGTACGACAGGCCGACCGATGCCGACGCGCGCGAGATTTCCTCCATCGCGACCATGTGCGCGGTGTAGCCCATGTTCGCGCCGCCGTACTCTTCGGAAACCGTCATGCCGAGCACGCCGAGATCGCCGAACTTGCGCCACAGGTCCATCGGAAACTGATCGGTGCGATCGATTTCCCCCGCGCGCGGCGCGATTTCTTTGGCGGCGAACGACCCGATGCTGTCGCGCAGCATTTCGATCTCTTCGCCGAGCGGGAACTGCAAACCGGGCAGATTGGGCATTGCGGTGTCTCCTGAGTTCGTGGGCGGCCGCTGACGGAACGCGAAGCGGCACGCGAAAACATGTCAATGGCGCATTTCACGCCAGATTGACGTAAGCGTCAATAGGTATTTTTGAGCTTTACTCAGAAAATTTACAAAACCGCGCCAGCACGCCTATTCAGTGCTACGATCGCGTTCATCGGGCATATACGCGGCATTCGAACGCCGGTTTTCCCCCAATGTGCATCGAAAATCTGAATCTGACTCATATGACGGTTGCCGAGAAGGCCGGATTACCTGTCTCGCGTCGCCAGCCGGCCGGACGCAAGTCGCAGCAGCGCGTGAAGGAGATCCTTCAGGCGGGACGCGACGTGTTTTCCGAAAAGGGCTACGAACGCGCGACGACCGCGGAAATCGCACAGCGCCTCGGCATTTCCGAGGCGACGGTGTTCAGCTACTTTCGCGGCAAGCGCGAGTTGTGCGCCCGGGTCATCGGCGATTGGTACGACGAGATCATCGACGCGATCGAAGCGGGCCTGCCGCGCGACGGCGACGTGCGCCAGCAGTTCGCTTTCATCGTGCGCATGCATCTGCGTCTGATGCTCGTAAACGGCACCGACCTGTGCGCACTCGTGCTGTCCGAAGGTCGCGCGCGGCATCACGAACTGGCCGAAGCGCTGACCGAGTTGCAGCGCCGCTACACCGCGCCGTTGATGCGCGTGCTCGCGCAAGGCCAGCAAAGCGGCGAAATCCGCGCCGACATGCCACTGCGACTGTTGCGCTCGATGGTGTTCGGCCCGATGGAACACGTGCTGTGGGACGCGACGCTCGCGAACCGGCAGATCGATATCGAGGCCACCGCCGATCAGCTGATCGACGTGCTGTGGGCCGCGCTGACGCCCCCCGATCTTGCGCTCAGTGCATTGCAGCGTTTTCGCGTGGAAGTGGCGGCGGCGAGCCGCCGTTTCGACGAAGCCAGCGCCGCGCACCGCGAAAAAAGCGGCTAATCTACGAGCTTTCCCGCCGCAGCCCGAAGGAGAGCCCAAGTGCCCGCAGCGAAAAGCGCGAAGGAAAGCAGCAAGCAAAGCAAGAAGTCCGGCGAAGAACGCGGCGGCAAGCCGAAAGCCGCAACGAAAGCGCCAACGAAAAAATCAACCGAAGCGCCGTCGAAGTCCGCGTCCGCCGCACGCATTTGCATCGGCATCGGCGGCTGGACCTACGCGCCATGGCGCGGCCCGTTTTATCCGGAAGACCTCACGCAAAGCCGCGAACTCGAATATGCGAGCCGGCATCTGACGTCGATCGAAATCAACGGCACGTTCTATGGTTTGCAGAAACCGGCCAGCTACGAAAAGTGGTTTCAGGAAACCCCCGACGATTTCGTCTTCTCTCTGAAGGCGCCGCGTTACGCGACCAACCGCAAGGTGTTGGCCGATGCCGGCGACACGATCGAGCGCTTCTTCGCAAGCGGTGTGCTGTTGCTCAAACAGAAGCTCGGACCGGTCAACTGGCAGTTCGCGCCGACCAAGAAATTCGACGCCGACGATTTCGAGTCCTTTCTGAAGCTGCTGCCCGCGAGCATCGAAGGACAGAAGCTGCGGCATGCGGTGGAGGTTCGTCACGATTCGTTCAGGACACCGGAGTTCATCGCGCTGGCGCGCAAGTACAAGGTCGCGGTCGTGCTCGCGGCCGACAGCGAGTACCCACAGATCGCCGACATCACCGCGCCGTTCGTGTACGCGCGCATCATGGGCACGAGCGAGAAGCAAGCCAAAGGTTATTCGACGAAAGAGCTCGACGCATGGGCCGAACGCGTGCGCCAGCTCGCGGCGGGCACCACGCCGGACGATCTGCAAACCTGCGCCGAGCCGCCCGCGACAGCAGCGAAGCGCGACGTCTATCTGTATGTGATCAGCGGCTTCAAGGAGCGCAATCCTGCTGCCGCGATGGCGTTGATCAACAAGCTCTGAATCCGCCTGCCGCCAGGCCGGCGCGGGTGTCATAATCGCGCCAGCGCATCCGTGCGCGGTCGCGCCGGCGTCGTGTGAAGCCGAAGCAAACACCTTGCGTCGAAGCTCGCGCGAGGCACGCAGCCGGCCAGCCCGCACGGTCCACGTCAAACCCACGCAGCGCCCGCGCGCCCACGTCGCGGCGGCGCTCGCATAGTCAGGCGGCAAGACCGCCTCATCAACCGATTGCGGAGAACATCTTGAGCGCCCTCGACAATCCCCTGCACGATCAGGAAGTCGGCTCGGCCGACGCCACCCAGGACACCACGCGCATCGACGACGTGCGCATCGGCGCGGTCCGTCCGCTGATCTCGCCGGCGCTGCTGCAGGACGAACTGCCCGTGCCGCCCGCGGTGCAGACGCTGGTCGAGAAGACCCGCGTCGAAATCGCCGACATTCTGCACGGCCGCGACGACCGGCTCGTGATGATCGTCGGCCCCTGTTCGATTCACGACCACGACCAGGCGATCGAATACGCGCGCAAGCTGAAGGCCGCCGCCGATCACTACCGCGACGATCTGCTGATCGTGATGCGCGTGTACTTCGAGAAGCCGCGCACGACGGTGGGCTGGAAAGGCTATATCAACGATCCGCGTCTGGACGGCAGCTTCCGCATCAACGAAGGGCTGCGTCGCGCGCGGCAGTTGCTGCTCGATATCAACGGTCTGGGTCTCGCCACCGCGACCGAATTCCTCGATCTGCTGAGCCCGCAATACATCGCCGATCTGATCGCGTGGGGTGCGATCGGCGCGCGCACGACCGAGAGCCAGAGTCATCGTCAGCTCGCGTCGGGACTGAGCTGCCCGATCGGTTTCAAGAACGGCACCGACGGCGGCGTGCAGATCGCCGCCGATGCGATCGTCGCGGCGCGTGCGAGCCACGCGTTCATGGGCATGACGAAAATGGGTATGGCCGCGATCTTCGAAACGCGCGGCAACGACGACGCGCACGTGATCCTGCGCGGCGGCAAGAAAGGACCGAACTACGACAGCGCGTCGGTGCAGGCGACCTGTGAAGCGCTGCGTTCAGCCGGTCTGCGCGAACAGGTGATGATCGACTGCTCGCATGCGAACTCGAACAAGTCGCATCTGCGGCAAATCGAGGTTGCGGACGATATCGCGCGGCAACTGTCGGCGCGCGAAGGCCGCATCATCGGTGTGATGCTCGAAAGTCATCTGGAAGAAGGCCGTCAGGATCTGAAGGCCGGTGTGCCGCTGCGTTACGGCGTGTCAATCACGGATGCCTGCGTGAGCTGGGCGCAGACCGAACCGGTGCTCGCCACCCTCGCCGAGGCAACCCGCAAGCGCCGCGCCGGCTGACAGCGCAACACACTAACCGCGCGACCGCGGTTCGGCGACAGCTCCGCTCGCGACCCGATCTGGACCGATCGAGGACGACAACGCCTGGTCCAAGGAACCAGGCACACGCGCCGCGCCAGCTGCCAGGCAAACCGCCTGGCCGGGTTGGGCGGCGCGTGAACCTCACGCCTATCGCATCATTCACGCGTGCGCCTCACAGAAAGCTGCAAAGCGCACCGCGAATGCTCCGGCGTGAAGCGCGTTGCTTACGACGCGTTGACGGCTTCCTTGAACGCCTTGCCCGCGGTGAACTTCACCGTCTTGGCCGCGGCGATCTGGATTTCTTCGCCCGTCGACGGATTGCGGCCCACGCGTGCTGCGCGCGCGCCGGTCGAGAACGAACCGAAACCGACCAGTTGCACCGTATCGCCGCTCACCACGGCCTTGGTCACTGCCTCGACGATCGCGTCGATGGTTTGGCCGGTTGCCGCTTTGCTTTCGCCCGTCGCTGCGGCGACTGCATCAATCAGTTCCTGTTTGTTCATAGCACTTCCCGTATGGTAATCATGGAACCGGCGCCACTCTAAGGCGCCGGGACCGACACACTAACGCATAGGCGCACCTTCGCGCAAACCCTTGGTGTAAGGCTTGTATCAAGGCCGGAGCGCCGGTTTGACGTTTTTCCGTCGCAAACTGCCATAAGAATCGCGGGCTTATGCGTGCGCGCCGATTTATCCGCGTTCGCCGCGCATCACAATCCGTTGCAATTTCAGTACTTTAGGTCGCGTTACGCGAGCCTGCGCGGCCTTCCCGATGACGATAGCCCTTTTCGCGAAGCGCGGGAGCGCTATTTGCGAAACACGTGATAAGAAAACTTTCGGCAAGACATAAAAAAGTGAGAATTCGCCACTTTGCAACATGCGCACTGCTTTCCGCGTTGTCATCGGCGGCTGCGGCGGCCAGCGACAACGCGTGCGCGACCCTCGTCGGCGCAACCAGTCCGAGTGCCACGCAGGGCTTTTTGCTACGCGACGGCGAACCGGTCGACTTCGTCGGCGGCGGAACAACGGTGCACGGCAAGCTGCTCGTGTTCAGCGACGGCGACGTGTTTCGCGCGTACTGGCAGCCGGACGACAGCCCGGAAAAATACGTGCTCGCGAATGCGGGCGCCGACGCGGTCCGGCTCGTCTCGTCAGCGCCGCGAGGCACCCCTGCGCCAGCCGGCCAGCCCGCTACTGCCATGCCGCCGCAGCGGGTGCTGTCGTGTCCAAACTTTGAGCATGCGCGATAGGCAGCTTTCGTCGAGAGACCGCCATCGGCATCCGGCACAAACGTCTGCTCCCGGCGCCGCCAGGTAGTACTTACCGCACGACGATTCGTAAACATGCCGTCGGGTTAAGGGACCCCTGGCCGCGATGCGCTTTACCCCCCCGGAACGCTCAAGTTAATCGGCTTCGCGCCGATATAAACAGCTGCGTTTAGCGCGCAAACGTTTAAAAGGACGGTGATGGTTTGGCTCGCAAGATTGAAGAAGGTACTGTCGGTCGCCGACGGTGACCGTGCGCTGATGCGTGCGCGCTTGCACGCGTTCAGCCGCCAGGTACCGCTTCTCTACTTCATCCTGCTCGTCAACACGGCGGCGGTCGCGGCGACGCATCTGGACAGCGCGCCGGCCTGGCTGTCGATGTATATGCCCGGCGCGCTCGCCGCGCTGTGTGTGCTTCGCTGCGTGCGCTGGTGGCGCAAACGCAACCGGACGATGACGGACGCCCAGGTGGTCCGCGAATTGCGCGGCGTGACGTGGATCGTCGGCCTGTTCGGCGTCGCGTTCAGCGGCTGGTCGCTGCTGTTGTTCCCGTACGGCGGTGCGTACCAGCAGGCGCAGGTCGCGTTCTATATGGCAACGACGCTGGTCGGCAGCATGTTCTGCCTGATCCATCTGCGCAAGGCCGCGCTTCTGCTGCTTTGCATCGTCATCCTGAGCTTCTCGGGGTTCCTCGTGTCCAGCGGCTCGCCGGTGTTCTTCGCGATGGCCGTCGACATGACGCTGGTCGGCGTCGCGCTCGCGGTGGTCATCCAGCTTTACTGCCGTACGTTTGCGGACGCGGTGCAAGCGCAACGCGAATTGCAGGCAAGCCAGCACAACACCCAACGGCTCAGCGACGACAACTACCGGCTCGCCAACATCGACAGTCTGACCGGCCTGCCGAACCGGCGCAGCTATTTCGCGGCGCTGAGCGCGATCCTGGATCAGGCGCTCGAAACCGGCGGCGGCTTCAACGTCGGGCTCATCGATCTCGACGGCTTCAAGCAGGTCAACGACATATATGGTCACGCGAGCGGCGATCTCGTGCTGCAGGAAGTCGGCACGCGGCTGGTGTCGATCAGCGAGACGGGCCTGATGTTCGCGCGTCTGGGCGGCGATGAATTCGGCGTGCTCGTGCGTCACAAGATGTCGAACGAAGCGCTGGTCGAATTGGGGCAGCGGATCTGCGACGCGCTCAGCAAGCCTTACCAGGTCGCCGACAATGTCGCGGAGCTGTCGGGCACGATCGGCTGGGCCGCGTTTCCCGACGCGGGCACGACGGTCGCGCAGGTGTTCGAACGCGCCGACGCCGCGCTCTATGTCGGCAAGGAAAACCGCCGCGGCATGCCGGTGATTTTCTCGACCGAACACGAAACGCAGATGCGGCGCCTAAGCCTCGTCACCCAGGAGTTGCGCCACGCGGACCTCGAAGCGGAGCTGTTCCTCGAGTTCCAGCCGATCTACGATCTGCTCACCCACCGGCCGATCGGCCTCGAAGCGCTCGGGCGATGGCATAACGCGCGGCTCGGCATGGTCAGGCCGGAGGAATTCATTCGGATCGCGGAGCGTACCGAGCTGATTCTCGGCATCACCGATGTGCTGCTGCGCCAGGCGCTCGCCGAAGTCGCACAATGGCCGGCCGATCTGTATCTGTCGTTCAACCTGTCCGCGATCGATATCTCGACGTCGGCACGCGCCCGCCGCCTGATCGACATCGTCGCGGCAAGCGGCGTGTCGCCGCATCGCGTGACGTTCGAAATCACCGAAACCGCATTGACGCGCGATTTCGAGCAGGCGCACAGTGCGATGACGATGCTGAAGCAGGCTGGCTGCCGCATGTCGCTCGACGATTTCGGCACCGGCTATTCGAGCCTCAGCTACGTGCACCGCTTGCCATTCGACGCGATCAAGATCGATCGCAGCTTCGTCTCCGACGTCGATACCAACAGCGCGTCGAAGAAGATCATCAAATCCGTGATCGACCTGTGCCGCAACCTCGGACTCGAATGCGTGGTGGAAGGACTCGAAACGCCGTTGCAGGCCCAGGTCGTGAAGGCGCTCGGCGCGCGCGCGGTGCAAGGCTATCTGTTCAGCCTGCCGATGCGGGCAAGCGCGGTCGGCACGTTCCTGTGGACCGCGCTCGCGCAGAGCCATGCGGCGGAGACGCATTCGTAGCGCTCGAACGCTGCATGGCAGCGCCGCTCAGTACGCCAGCTTCGGATACCAGTCGGTGCCGCGGCCGCCGGGGGTCATGTCGAGGATTGTCCATAGCGGCATCAGATCGGGCGCGCCGCGCGGGTCTTGGCCGGGGTCCGAAGTCGATGGCCCCATCTCCTCGGCCCAGAAGTGCCGCACGACGCCGCCCGCGCGCGTGAATACGTTGAGCGCGGGAACGTCGTCGCCGGCGGGATCTTCGGCTGCGTAATCGCGATTGAACGTATTGCCGCCCGACGAATAGAGCCGCAGATGCCGCCAGCCGCGCTCCTGCTTGAACGCGACGAGTCTGTCGATCGGCGAGCGGCCGATCACCACGAACGCGACGCGCTGCAGGATATCGGGCATTTCGCCGTCCCACGCACTCAATAGCGACGTGCACATCGGGCACGGCCGCGCGCGTTGCGGTCCGAACATCCAGTTGTAGGTCACGAGTGTGTCGTGCGCGCCGAACATCTGCGATAGCGTGCGCGCTGCGCGGCGACGCGCTCGATCTGGCGGCGCAGCTCGATCTCCTCGGCGAGCAACGCGTTGCGCGCGCGTCGGTATTCGGCGCTCTCGCCGGGAAAGCGTTGAGGCAGGTCGGCCAGTTCGCGGGCCGGTTTTAGCGTATGCATCGATGTGTTTGCGTCGTTCATCAGCCATCTCCTTGTGAGAAGTCGTGCGAAAAACGGACGGAAGACGGGCGGCTGCCTGTGCATTGCCACCCTTCCTACAAGCGACGACGAATGAGACCGCGGAAAATCGACAGGCCCAGCGATGATTTTTAAGCGGCAGCCTTTTGCGGCGGTATTGCCGGCGGTTCGGCAACGCACTCGCGAGGCGCCACCGCAAGGTATGCTTGCGCCAAACAGCACACCCATTACACCCGCCAACACCACGCGGCACGCGCGCCACGCATGACGCGGCCGCCTTGGGGAACGCCCATGCCGCTTCGTCTGCCACCCCTGCCCGCGCTGCGTTTTTTCGAAGCGGCCGGCAGGCATCAAAGTTTCAAGCTCGCCGCCGCCGAGCTGAACGTCACGCCGAGCGCGATCAGTCATGGCATCGTCGGACTCGAGGAAGCGCTCGGCGTCGAGCTGTTCGTGCGCGAGCCGCGCGGCATCTCGCTGACGGCGGTTGGCGCGGATTATCTGTCGTACGTGTCCGAGGCGTTTTCGCTGATCGCGATCGGCACACAGCGTCTGCCCAATCACCGCGCGGATCGGTCGATCACGCTCAGTTGCGCGCCGACCTTCGCGTCGCGCTGGCTGCTGCCGCGCCTCGCGGGTTTTCGCGCGCGCTGGCCGAACATCAACGTGAGCGTGGATACGTCGCGTCGCCAGGTCGGTTTTCCGGTCGACGGTTTCGATTTCGCGATCCGCATGAGCCGCGCGCCGGTCGCAGGGACCGCATGGACGCGCCTGTTCGGCGAGCGTTTCGTGCCGGTGTGCAGCCCCGCCTACGTAGCGACGCTGCGCGACGAGCAGGGCGTCCCGAGCCTGCGACGCGCGACGCTGATTCACGTGAACGCCGCCAGTGAAGACTGGCAGGCGTGGCTCGATGCGACCTGCACCGGCGGCATCGATATGGACGGCGGCTTGCACGTCGACACGATCCAGCTCGCCTTCGAAGCGGCCAGTATGGGCCTCGGCGTCGCGCTCGGCCGCAAGCCGCTGGTCGATGGCGATCTGGCGAGCGGCGCGCTGGTCGAGGCTTGCGCGCCCACCATAGCATCCGCCACCGCGTACTGGCTGGTCAGCGCGGAGAATGCGGACAGCGCGATCCGGCGCCCCGAGCTCGCCGATTTCAGGCGCTGGTTAGTCGACGAGGCGGCGGCTTTCGACGCGCAAACCGACGCGGCCGCGGACGGCGACCTGGCAGCGCACAGGTGAGCGGCGCTCACCTGTCGTCGACATCTTTTCCTTTGCCGGCCACGCGGCGGGCTGCGACGATGGTGGCCAAGGAGAAGCCGCCATGTCGACCACCCGCCCCACGCAACCCGCCCCCGCCGTCGCTCCGGCGACGACCGCCACCACGACGATCGTGATCGTCGCGGCCGCGCTGATCCTGAGCGCCGCGATGGGCATCCGTCAGACCTTCGGCCTGTTCATCGGCCCGTTCTCGTTCGACCGCGGTCTGCCGGTCACGCTGATCGCCTTCGCGATCGCGCTGCACAACCTCGTGTGGGGCTTCGCGCAGCCGTTCGCGGGCGCGGCCGCAGATCGCTACGGCTCGGCGCCGGTGGTCGCGTTCGGCGCTTCGACGTTCGCGGCCGGCCTCGCGCTGTCGGCGCTCGCGCCGAGCGGCGCGCTGCTGGTGATCGGCATGGGGCTGCTGGTCGGCATCGGCGTCAGTTGCACGACCTTCGGCGTGGTGTTGCCGGCAGTCGGCCGCATGGCGTCGCCGGAGAAGCGCAGCGTCGCAATGGGCCTCGTCAGCGCCGGCGGCTCCGCCGGGCAGGTGCTGATGGTGCCGCTCGTGCAAGGCATCCGGCTGCACGCGGGCATCGCGACCTCGCTATTCGTGCTCGCGTTCGGGATGCTGCTGATCGCGCCGCTCGGCATCGTGCTCGACCGTCGCGCGCAGATACAGGCGGCGGGCCAGGCCCGGTTCGACGACGCGCCCGCGACTCCGTTGCGCGAAGTTCTGTCACAAGCGACGCGCCATCGCGGCTACCGCCTGCTGACGCTCGGCTTCTTCACCTGCGGCTTCCAGCTTGCGTTCATCGCGACGCATCTGCCCGCGTATCTGACGCTGTGTCATATGCCGATCGGGCTGGGCGCCACCGCGCTTGCGCTGATCGGCCTGTTCAATATGGCGGGCAGTTGGGCATGCGGTTGGCTCGGCGGCCGGTTCCGCCAGCATCATGTGCTCGGCTGGCTTTATCTGATTCGCAGCGCGACGATCGCCACGTTCTTCGCGCTGCCGAAAAGCGCGGTGTCCGTGGTGATTTTCGCGGCCGTGATGGGCCTGACGTGGCTCGGTACCGTACCGCTGACGAGCGGGCTCGTCGCCAAGGTGTTCGGCACGCGTCACCTCGGCAGCCTGTTCGGCGTGTGCTTTCTGAGCCATCAGATCGGCTCGTTTCTCGGCGCGTGGCTCGGTGGCCTCGTGTTCGATCTGACGGGCTCGTACTCGCTGATCTGGGTAGCGACGGTCGCCGCTGGATTGCTTGCAGCGCTGCTGCATTTCCCGATCGACGACACGGCGGTGACGACGCCCGCGCGGCATGCGCCGCGTCCCGCGCAGGCGTGATGCAGATCGCCGCTAGAGACGCTGAAGCAATGCCGGTCGCGGCTACTTCCTCGGCGCATCCGCGGCGGCTTTCGGCACGCGCCCCATCAGATAGAACTCGTCGTTCGGACGCATCGAGATCACATTCGCCATCCGGTTCGATAGGCCGAAAAACGCGGTGATTGCCGCGATGTCCCAAATGTCTTCATCGGTGAAGCCGTGGCCGCGCAGCGTCTGGAAGTCTTCTTCGTCGACCGTGCCGGACGCGCGGCACACCTTCAGCGCGAAATCGAGCATCGCCTTCTGGCGCTCGGTGATGTCGGCCTTGAGATGATTGACCGCAACCTGGTCCGCGAGCAGCGGCGCTTTCTCGTAAATGCGCAGAATCGCGCCGTGCGCGACCACGCAGTAAAGACAATCGTTGACCGCGCTCGTCGCGACCACGATCATCTCGCGCTCGCCTTTGGTGAGACCGCCCTCTTTCAGCATCAACGCATCGTGATAAGCGAAGAACGCGCGAAATTCATCGGGCCGATGCGCGAGCGTCAGAAACACGTTCGGCACGAAGCCGGCTTTGTCCTGCACTTCGAGAATGCGGGCGCTGATGTCTTCGGGCCACTCGCTCGGCTCGGGGACCGGGTAGCGGCTGATGGGCTGAAGCGTGGCCATGCGCTGTCTCCGTGATCTTGGTCGGGGGTATGCCGATCATTGTAGCAACGCGTTTTGGCGGTCGCCCGCGCTTCACCAGGTCCGATATTGCCGCCCGAATCGTCTAGACTTTCAGTTCGGCATGCATGAAGCCGCCCGGCACGGCGGCGACGAAAGGAGCGACCATGTCAAACGTCAGGCACGACGCGCGGGCCCCAGTGATCAAGGTGCGCCCGGAACGGGAAATGGCGACGATGCAGCGGTTGCCCTATTTCGTCGGCATTTCGGCGGGCACCGCGGGTGCCACCGGACTGTCGATGTATATGGTCGTGGTCCCGCCCGGCGGCCATGCGCAGCCGCACTATCACGCCGACTACGAAACCGCGATCTATATGCTCGAAGGCAAGATCGAGACGCGCTATGGCCCGGGCCTGCGCGAGTCGGTCATCACCGAGCCGGGCGACTTCCTGTTCATTCCGCCCGGCGTGCCGCATCAGCCGTTCAATCTCGATGCGAACGCCGCGGCGCGCGCGATCGTCGCGCGCAATCACGCGGACGAGCATGAGCGCGTGGTGCCCTATGATCCCTCCGAGGATGCGTAAGGCGACAGGCCGCTTTTTGGACCGCCTCGCCTGAAGCGAAGCAAATCCCGCTGCTCAGTCCGCGTTGATCCACTTGCCGCGCGGCGCATGCACGCGGCATGGCGGTTCGCCATGCGCATTCGTCGCTCGCGCGCCACTTTGTCGGCGCACTTTCATAACGCCGACTCGCCACCTGTGCTTAAATCCGTCTTTCGCGTCGCTAGAGGCTCGTATCGGCCTCGGCGCAGACGATTCTTTTCCCTTTATCTGGCTTATCAGGAGCGCGGTTGTGTGGCATTTCCCGGTCGCTATTCCACCGTCTGCGGGCGTGTGGGCCGTCTTCATGAGCGTGCTCGTCACGCAGCTCGGCATGCCGATTCCGGCCGCGCCGATGCTGATTCTCGCGGGAACGATGGCCGCGGTGGGCGAAGCCTCGTACATCAACATGATCTGCGCGGCGGTCGGTGCGACGCTGATCGCCGACTCGCTGTGGTTTTTTACCGGACGCGCGTATGGCCGCCGTCTGCTCAATTACCTCGTGCGCTTCTCGCTGTCGCTGGACACCACGGTGCGCGTCGCGCGCAATACCTATGAGCGCTATGGCGCGCCGATTCTGACGGTCGCGAAGTTCCTGCCCGGTCTCGGCCTGATTTCCGCGCCGCTGCTCGGCACGACCGCGATCGGCGTCGGCGTGTTCTTGTTGTGGGACATGGTCGGTGCGGCGCTGTGGGCGAGCGTCTGGATCATCGGCGGGGCCGCTTTGCACGATGAGATCGTCCAATTGATGCTGTTCGTGCGGCGCAACGGCGGCACGATCTTCGATACGTTCGCGGTGATCTTCGCGGCGGTTCTGCTGTATCGCTGGCTGCGCCGTTTGCAGTTTCGCCGCTGGCTTGCGCATGCGCGCATTTCGCCGGATCAGCTCGACGCGATGATGAAGTCGAACGAACCGCCGCTGATTCTCGACGCGCGCCCGCATTCCGTGCGCGAAAAGGAATCGCATCGCATTGCCGGCGCGCGGCCGCTCGATCTGGAATCGCCCGATCCGATTCATCCGGAGTATCTGAAGCGGCCGATCGTCGTCTATTGCGTGTGTCCGAACGAAGCGACCGCGAAGCGCATCGTCAGGCAATTGCACCGCAAGAACATCCATCATGTGCGAGCCCTTAAGGGCGGACTCGACGCATGGGAAAAGCGCGGCTATCCGGTCGAGCCACTGCCACCCGACTTCAATACGGCGATGGCGCACATGCTCGAAGACAAAGGCAACGAAGGCGAATACACAGTGCGCGCTCGCCTCGCAGAGTGAACGAATAGCAGACAAATCAGACGGCATCAAACTTGATGCCGTTTTGCCAAAAACAAAAATAAATTGACGGCATTTTTAGCTCGTATATCCTAGCTATTGGGAGATCGCGTGAGCGGCGCTGCGAATTAAGCCTTTACCGTTTAGTACCGTTTCTTCTCGCTCAACCCGCGTCCTGTTTCTTCAATATCCGCTCTGGATTGGAAACAGACCGTTCAATACCCTCAACTATGCCAGTCGAGTGTCATCGTGAGAGTCCGAGGCCCTTTGGTGAATTGGAATCGCAGTCAGGCGCGCTGTATTTGCGCTGACGGCGCCAGCGCCGACGGCAGCAACGGCAGCCTTGCGTTTCGCCGCTTTCTGTCCGTCATCACAGTTCTGTCGCGTCGCTCCGTTCGACGCCGCAACGTCCTCTCCGCACGCGCGTTCATCGCGGTGCGCACAGACGAAGTCGCTTCGCTGCTGCCGTAGCGCCTCTCTTCTTAAGTCTCTTTTCGCTGTTCGATTCGTCCGTTTGCACGCGTTTTCGCGAGCTGTCTGCTTGCGTTCGCGCGGCGCTGACTGATTGCCGCGCATCGCGACGGATTCAATCGAACCGCTTCTAATCTGATTAGCGCTGTGCGTGATTGCGCGGATTCGCTTTGGCGTCGGCTCGCCTTCGCGATTTCCCATTCCGTCGCGCGCGCTATTTAACGCCGTTTACGTGGTGTGCGGCGTGGGCTCGACACGCCTATTCGCTATGCGAAACCAACCAATAGTAGGAATCACCGCCGATAGAACGATGCTCGGCGCTCATCCATCGCACGTGGCCGGTGAAAAGTACATCGCCGCGATCGTCGAGGGCTCGCACGCGCTTGCGATGCTGGTACCGGCTTTCGGTGAACGCCAGTGCAGCGACGATGTGCTCGCCGCCGTCGACGGCTTGCTGTTCACCGGCAGCTATTCGAACGTCGAGCCGCACCGTTACGGCGGCACCTCGAGCGAGCCCGATACATTGCACGACCCTGCGCGCGATGCAACCACGCTTCCCCTAATCCGCGCGGCGGTTGCGGCGGGCGTACCGGTTCTCGCCATCTGCCGCGGTTTGCAGGAAATGAACGTGGCATTCGGCGGCACCTTGCATCAAAGCATTCATGCGGTCGGCGGGCTGAACGACCATCGCGAGAACAAGGACGACTCGCTCGAGGTGCAATACGCCACGTCGCATTCGATCGTGCTGACGCGCGGTGGCATGTTGCAGCGCCTTGCGGGCGGCGCCCACGAAGCGCGGGTGAATTCATTGCACGCTCAGGGCATTGCACGACTCGGCGCAGGCCTCCAGGTCGAAGCACTCGCGGCGGACGGCCTGATCGAAGCAATCAGCGTCAGCGACGCCCGCGCATTCGCGCTCGGCGTGCAATGGCATCCGGAATGGAGACACGCGGACGACGCGTTATCGACTGCGATATTTCGCGCGTTCGGCGACGCCTGTCGCGAGCGCATGAGTACACGAATCCCTGCACGCGACCCAGGTTGCGGATCAAAACAGCGAGAACAATCATGCATGACATCGACGATTTTCTGAAAAAGAATCACGTCACCGAAATCGAAGCAATTATTCCGGACATGGCCGGCATCGCGCGCGGCAAGATCATTCCGCGCAGCAAGTTCGAGTCGGGCGAATCGATGCGTCTGCCGCAGGCGGTGATGATTCAGACCGTGACCGGCGACTATCCGCAAAGCGATTCGCTGACCGGCGTCACCGATCCCGACATGGTGTGCGTCCCCGACGCGAGCACGATCCGGATGATTCCGTGGGCAGTCGACCCGACCGCGCAGGTGATCCACGACTGCGTTCATTTCGACGGCACGCCGGTCGAAATCTCGCCGCGCTGCGTGTTGCGCCGCGTGCTCGATCTATACAAGGCGCGCGGCTGGAAACCCGTGATCGCGCCGGAGCTCGAGTTCTATTTAGTCGATATGAACCGCGATCCCGACCTGCCGCTGCAACCGCCGGTCGGACGTACGGGTCGCGCGGAAACCGGACGCCAGGCATATTCGATCGAAGCGGTCAACGAATTCGATCCGCTTTTCGAAGACATCTACGCGTACTGCGACGTGCAGGAACTCGAAGTCGACACGCTGATACACGAAGTCGGCGCCGCGCAGATGGAAATCAATTTCATGCATGGCGATCCGCTCAAACTCGCGGACAGCGTGTTTCTATTCAAGCGCACCGTGCGCGAAGCGGCGTTGCGCCACAAGATGTACGCGACCTTCATGGCGAAGCCGATGGAAGGAGAGCCGGGCTCGGCGATGCACATGCATCAGAGCCTCGTCGATATGGAAACCGGCCGCAACCTGTTTACCGCCGCGGACGGTGAGCCGACGTCGCTTTTCAGCGGCTATATCGCCGGCTTGCAGAAATACACGCCGGCGCTGATGCCGATCTTCGCGCCGTACATCAACTCGTACCGGCGTCTGTCGCGTTTCATGGCCGCGCCGATCAACGTCGCGTGGGGTTACGACAATCGCACGGTGGGCTTTCGCATTCCGCATTCGACGCCGGTCGCGCGCCGCATCGAGAACCGTATTCCGGGTGTCGATTGCAATCCGTATCTGGCGATTGCCGCGACCTTGGCCGCCGGCTATCTCGGCATCACGCAGCGGCTCGCCCCGACCGATCCGCTGGCGAGCGACGGCTATGCATTGCCTTATCAATTACCGCGCAACCTCGAAGAGGGTCTGACGTTGATGAGTGCATGCGAGCCGATTGCCGAAGTACTCGGCGAGCAGTTCGTCCGCGCGTATCTCGCGTTGAAAGAGACCGAATACGAAGCGTTCTTCCGCGTGATCAGTTCGTGGGAACGCCGGCATTTGCTGCTGCACGTGTGAGTGCCGATGGTCAATCGGTCAATGAGAACCTTGAAAAGACGGAGGCAGTATGAGCTATAAGACTGACGACGTAATGTACGCGGAAAAGGATGCACCGCAGCTTGGCGCCGCGATAGACACGCTGACCTCGCAAGCCACGTCGCGCAGCACCGCCGAATACCGCGCACTCGATGCCGCGCATCACATCCACCCGTTCTCGGATATGGGCTCGCTCAATCGCGCGGGCTCTCGCGTGATCGTCAAGGCGCAAGGCGTGTACCTGTGGGACTCGGACGGCAACAAGATCATCGATGGCATGGCGGGACTGTGGTGCGTGAACGTCGGCTACGGACGCCATGAACTCGCCGACGCCGCCTTCCGGCAGATGCAGGAACTGCCGTACTACAACACGTTCTTCAAGACGACGCATCCGCCGGTGATCGAACTGTCGGCGCTGCTCGCCGAGCTGGCGCCCGCGCCATTCAATCACTTCTTCTACTGCAACAGCGGTTCGGAAGGCAACGACACCGTGCTGCGCATCGTCCATCAATACTGGGCGACGCAACGCCAGAGCGCGAAGAAGTTCGTCATCGCGCGCAAGAACGCTTATCACGGGTCGACGATCGCGGGCGGCACGCTCGGCGGCATGGCGTATATGCATGAACAGATGCCGTCGAAAGTCGAGAACATCGTGCATATCGATCAGCCCTATTTCTTCGGCGAAGCGGCAAGCGGTCAGTCGCCGGAAGAATTCGCGCTCGCTCGTGCGCGGCAGCTGGAAGCGAGAATTCTCGAACTCGGTGCCGACAATGTCGCCGCATTTATCGGTGAGCCTTTCCAGGGAGCGGGCGGCGTGATCTTTCCGGCCAACACTTATTGGCCGGAAATCGAGCGCATTTGCCGCAAGTACGACGTGCTGCTCGTCGCGGACGAAGTGATCGGCGGCTTCGGCCGAACCGGCGAATGGTTCGCGCATCAGCACTTCGGCTTCGAGCCGGACCTGATCACGCTCGCGAAGGGACTCACGAGCGGTTACGTGCCGATGGGAGCGGTCGGCCTGCATGATCGCATCGCCCGCGCACTGATCGACAACGGCGACTTCAATCATGGCCTGACCTACTCCGGGCATCCGGTCGCGGCGGCCGTCGCGCTTGCAAATCTGAAACTGCTGCGCGACGAGAAGATCGTCGAACGCGTCAAAGCGGATACCGGTCCGTATTTTCAGAAGAGACTGCGTGAGACCTTCGCCACTCATCCTGTCGTTGGCGAGATCAGCGGCGCGGGCCTCGTGGCGGGCGTGCAACTCGCCGAGAAGCCGCTCGAGCGCAAGCGCTTTGCGAATGGCGGCGATGTCGGCGCGCTATGCCGCGACTTCTGCTTCAACGGCAATCTGATCATGCGCGCGAGCGGCGACCGGATGTTGCTGTCGCCTCCGCTCGTGATCAGCCGGCCGGAAATCGACGAAATCGTCGCGAAGGCAAAAGCGGCGATCGATGCGACCGCGCGGCAGATGGGCATGCTATGGTAAAGCGGATGAATGAGCATGCGACGATCGCGTCGTACAGTGTGTCATTTCTTTTATCCGTTCAACGCATCACAGGACCCACCCATGACCCACCACATCGTTTTGCTCCCTGGACTGCTCTGCGATGACGCAGTGTGGGCCGATCAGCGCGGCGCGCTTGGCGCGATCGGCGACTGCTTCGTGCCCGACTACGGCATGCGCGACTCGCTCGGCGCGATGGCCGAACACGTGCTCGAGTCGGTTTCGGGAGACCGCCTGCTGGTCGCGGGTCATTCGATGGGAGGACGGGTCGCGCTCGAAGCGTTCCGGCGCGCACCGCAACGCGTCGCCGGGCTCGCGTTGCTCGACACCGGCTGCACGCCGCGGCCCGCCGGCGAGGCCGGCGAAAGCGAGCGGGCGCAGCGGCTGAGGCTGCTCGAACTCGCGCGCACGAAAGGCATGCGCGCGATGGGCAACGAGTGGGCGCCCGGCATGGTCAACGCCGATCGCCACGATGAGCCCGTCTACGAGGCGGTGCTCGACATGATCGAGCGAAGCACGCCAGATAAATTCGCGGCGCAGATCCGCGCGTTGCTGGATCGTCCCGATGCGACCGCTCTGCTTCGCGACATCGCGTGCCCAACGATGATCGTGTGCGGCCGCGATGACAAATGGAGTCCGTTGGCGCGTCACGAGGAGATGCACGCGCAGATTCGCGGCTCGAAGCTTCGCGTGATCGAACGAAGCGGTCACATGTGCACGATGGAGCGGCCCGACGATGTGACAGAAGTGCTGGTCGAATGGGCTCGGTGGGCAACCGGGTTCGAAGCCGCTCGTTGATCTTTCGCTTTCCGTTCGTCAACTTCGACAAGGTCATTCAGTCATGAACGAATACTGCATGTTCAAGGGAAAACTGCTGCGCGCGGCGCCTTTCAAAGATTCGTACGTGGGCAGTCCGCACTATGTGATTACGGTTACCGGCAACGACAACACGCCATTCAATATCGTCGTCAATTCGGCGTCGACGCAACCGGGCGCAAGCGGTAACGACGACGTCTACTTCTATGCCGATCTGAACTTCGCCGATCCGCTCACCGCGAAACTGCAGGCCCTGAACCTCGGCCTCTACACCAGCGGCTTTCCGCGGCTCGATTACTTCCAGGACAGCAGCCTGCTCGACATTCACCGCATGCGGCCGGTCCCCTACGAAGATCAGAACGGCAATCGCGCCGACGTCAACGACATCATCGACGAAATCCTGACCATCGACGAAAGCAAGCCGTCGCAAAGCCTGCCTTACGACAACGGCAGCGGTCAGTTGCATAACCGCGATTTCTGGACACCGACGACCGCAGGCATCGTCGTCTATGGGTTCGGCTTTCTGTTTCTGCCGAAGAAGGACGGTCTTCACGAAACCCACATGAATCAGGGCAATCCGCGAGGGCCGCACTACAACGAAAACGGCGCGTTCCAGGACGGCGCAGTGATCGTGCAGCGCGCCGATGGATTTGCCGCGATGTTTACCGCGTTCCAGACGCAATATTTGCCGACCGATGCGGCCGGCGATCCGGCCGCGAATGCGGTGGCATTGCCCGTTTATATCCAACGAGGTTGATAGCGTCGCTACGTAAGCTGGGGCATCGCGACGGCCCCCGCCGCATCGATCAGCGCGCGGTCGCGGCGCCTCGCCGCGGAATATGCCGCTGCACTACCGCCAGCGCGATCAGCACGACGACCATCGCGATACCGAGCATCAGCAGATAGCCCGACGCGCCGCCGGCCGTGATCACCGCGGCGCCCGCGAACGCGCTCAGAATCGCGCCGACGCGGCCGACCGCGAGTGCCGACGCGGTGCCCGTTGCTCGCACGCCGGTCGGATAAACGTAGGCGCACAGCGCGTACATCGTCGATTGCACCGCATTGACGAACAGCCCGTGCAAGCCGAGACCGACGATCATCAACGCCGTATGCCGCGTCGCGCTGACGCCGAGCAGCATCCATGCGCTCGCGACGCCGCCCGCGCAGCACAGCAGCAGCGGCCAGCGCGAGCCGTAGCGCCCGATCGCCAGCGCGCACAGCACCGCGCCGATTACGCCGCCGAGGTTGTACGCGCTCAGGCCATAGCCCGCGAGCGACACGCTCAAACCCTCGCTCGTCAGCATCGACGGCAGCCAGCTGAATGCCGCGTATACCGCGAGCAGGCACATGAGGAACGCGCCCCAGATCGCGACGGTGTCGCGCGAACGGCCGTCGCGAAAAAGCGCGGTGAAGCCGACGTGTTTCTCGGCGCTTTGTTCGCGCACGTCGGTAAAGCTCGCATCGGCCGACACGTCGCGCGCCATGCGCCGCAGCAGCTTCGCGAGTTCTGGCCAGCGATGCGGACGGCGCGCCATAAAGCGCGGCGATTCCGGCAGCGCGGCGACGAGCACGATGCCGAGCACGAGCGGCAACACCCCGCCCGCGACGAACAGACCGCGCCAGCCATAAACCGGCAGCACCTGCCCGGCGAACAGTCCCGCGACCATGCCACCGAGCGGCACGCACAGAATGGTCGCCGTGACCGCGAAGGTACGAAAACGCGCGGGCGTGAACTCGGCGGTCAGCGTCGTCGACGTCGGCAGCGCGCCGCCGATACCGAGCCCCGCGATAAAGCGCAGCGCCGCAATCGCCGCGACGTTCGGCGCCAGACTGATCGCGCAGGTCGCGAGACCGAACACGAACACGCTGCCGATCACGGCCCAGCGGCGTCCGAAGCGATCGGCGAACAGCCCCGCGAACGCGGAGCCGATCCCCATGCCGATCAGCCCCGCCGCGACCACCGGCGCAAACGCATTGCGCGTGATGCCCCACTCCTTGATCAGCATCGGAATCGCAAAGCCGATCAGCTGGCTGTCGAAACCATCGACGACGATCGACAGCGCCGCGAGCACCACCGCGATTTTCTGCAGCAACGTATAGGGGCCGTCGTCTAGCGCATGACCGATGTCGACCGTGTTGCCGCCGCGCGCAATGCCGGCGAGCGCCGCATCGTCGCGCGCGGTCGAGGCCGAGGGCGCGGCCGAAGCGGGAGGAACGTAATTCATCGACATGTCTCCGTTGTTTGCGCTGCGCGCGCGTTGTTCGATTTTTTGGTGTCGTCCGTTAGAACGGATAGTGACGCGGCGTCGTTTGCAGCGTGACCCAGCGCAGATCGGTGAACTCCGCGATCCCCGCCTTGCCGCCGAAGCGGCCGAAGCCACTCGCCTTCACGCCGCCGAACGGCATCTGCGCTTCGTCGTGCACGGTCGGACCGTTCACGTGACAAATGCCCGACTCGATGCGCTTCGCGACGTTCAGCGCGCGCGCCGTGTCACGGCTGAACACCGCCGCCGACAGGCCGTACTCGTTGTCGTTCGCGCACGCTATCGCGGCTTCTTCGCCGCGCACGCGCACGATCGGCTTGACCGGGCCGAACGATTCGTCGTGATAGATGCGCATGTCCGGCGTCACGCGATCGAGCAGCGTCGCGGGCATCAACGTGGTTTCGCTCTTGCCGCCGCACACGAGCGTCGCGCCTTTGGCGAGCGCGTCGTCGATCAGCGCATTGCAGCGCTCGACGGTGCTCATGTCGACCACCGAGCCGAGCACGACCGGCCTCTCGCGCGGATCGCCGAGCGGCAACGCGCGCGCACGCGCGGCGAGCCGTTCGACAAACGCATCGGCGATGCTGTCGTCGACGATGATCCGCTCGGTCGACATGCAGATTTGCCCGGAATTGGCGAACGCGCCGAACACGGCCGCATCGACGGCAGCGCCGATATCGGCGTCGTCGAGCACGACGAGCGGCGCCTTGCCGCCGAGTTCGAGCACCGAGGGCTTCAGATTGCGCGCGCAGGTTTCGGCGATCAGGCGGCCCACGCGCGTCGAGCCCGTGAAGTTCACGCGCCGCACGGCCGGGTGTTCGATCATCGCGTCGACGATGCGTGCGGCGTCGGCGGGCGCATTGGTCACGAAGTTCACGGTGCCGCGCGGCAGACCCGCCTGCTGCATCGCCTCGATGATCAGGCCATGTGTCGCCGGGCAGATCTCCGAGCCCTTCAGCACGACCGTGTTGCCGCATGCGAGCGGCAGCGCGATCGCGCGCACCGCCAGAATCACCGGCGCGTTCCACGGCGCGATGCCGAGCACGACGCCCGCGGGCTGGCGCACGCCCATCGCGAGACTGCCCGGGACGTCGGACGGAATCAGTTCGCCCGCGATCTGCGTAGTCAGCGCAGCCGCTTCGATCAGCCCGGCCGCCGCGAGATGCACGTTGAAGCCGGCCCAGATGCCCGATGCGCCGGTCTCGGCGGCCATTGCGGCGGCGAACGCGTCGGCCTTCGCTTCGAGCGCGTGCGCGGCCTTCGTCAGCAGCGCGCGGCGCTCGCTCGGCCCGAGCGCGGACCACACCGGCAAGGCGGCAGCGGCCGCATCGACGGCGGCGACGGCATCTTCGACGGTTGCGGCCGGCGCGCGCGACGCGACTTCGCCGTCGAGCGGATTGCGGCGCTCGAAGGTCGCGCCGTTGCGCGCCTGTAACTGCTCGCCGCCGATCAGCATCGATACGTTTTCCATCGTAGGACTCTCTTCTTTTCGTGAATCGGAAATGCCGTTACGCGACGATCGCCTCGACGAGCGTGGGACCGCTTTTCCCGTCAGCGTCGGTCAACGCGCGACGCAACACGCCAGCAAGCTCAGCCGCCTCGCTGACGCGCACGCCAGGGCATCCCATGCCCGCCGCGATCGTCACGAAGTCGAGCCCCGGCAGATCCGTGCCCTGCACGGTCTCGTTCGGCGCGAAGCCGAACACCGGCGCGAAATCCTGCAGCGCCGCATAGCGCGTGTTGTTCAGGATCACGTACGTGATCGGCAACTGCATCTGCGCCGCGCTCCAGATCGCCTGGATCGAGTACATGCTCGAACCGTCGCCGATCAGCGCGATCACGCGCTCGCCCGGCCGCGCGAGCGCGACGCCGACCGCCGCAGGCATGCCGTAGCCGAGGCCGCCGCTGTCCATCGTCATGAAAGTGCCGGGGCGCGCGATCGGCAGATAGGTCTGCATGACGGGGCGCGAGCTCGGCGCTTCCTCGACGACGATGCCATCGGGATCGCGCACTTCGGCGAGTGTTTGCAACGCGAATGCGACCGACATCCGCGCGCCTGGCGCCGGCGGCAGCGCACGCGGCGCCACGGCGCGCGGCGCGGGCAACTCGCGCGCTCTGGGCGCGGCGCGCGCAAGCAGGTCCTGCACACCGAGCCGCATGTTGCCGACCGCGGCGATGCCTTGCGGCGTCCATGCCGCGACGCCCGGATCGTCGATCAACTGGCACAGCCGCGAGCCCGGCGGCACATGCGGACCGCTGCCTTCGACGTGATACGTGAAGGCGGGCGCGCCGATCACGAAGATCGCGTCGTGCGCGCCGAGCATCTCGACGATGCGCTCGCGCATCGCCGGCAAAAAGCCCGCGAACAGCCGATGCGTTTCGGGGAAGCTGCAACGCCCGGTCATCGGTGCGACGTAGACGCGCGCGGCATGCCGCTCCGCGAGCCGGACGACTTCCGCCGCCGCACCCGCGCGATCGACCGCGCCGCCGACCACGAATGCGGGCCGCTCGCACGCATCGAGCACCGCGCCGATGCGCTCCAGCATCGCCGGATCGGGACGCATGATGTGCGCGACCTCGCGATCGGCCACCCGCTCGGCCGGCTGATCCCAGTCGTCGGCGGGGATCGATACGAACACCGGGCCGCGCGGCTCCTGCATCGCGATCGCGTACGCGCGCGCGATCGCGAGCGGCACGTCCTGCGCGCGGGCCGGCTCTTTGCTCCATTTCACGTAGGGCTTCGGCAATTCGGTCGCCTGGGTCGCGGCGAGGAACGGATCGAACGGCAGGATCGAGCGGGCCTGCTGACCCGCGGTGACGACGAGCGGCGTGCGGTTGCGAAACGCGGTGAAGATATTGCCCATCGCGTTGCCGACGCCCGCCGCCGAATGCAGGTTCACGAGCGCCGCGTTGCCGGTGGCCTGCGCGTAGCCGTCGGCCATGCCGACCACGACCGCTTCCTGAAGACCGAGCACATAGCGGAAATCCGCGGGGAAATCGCGGAACATCGGCAGCTCGGTCGAGCCGGGGTTCGCGAAGATCGACGTCATGCCGACGCGGCGCGCGAAGTCGATGACCGCGTCGCGTACGGTCCATTGGCTACCCTGCTCTTTTGTGTGTGCTGGCTTGTGCTGCGGCGCGCTGCCTGTCATGCGAGGTCTCCTGTGTGATGAGCGCGAAAAATCGACAGGCCATTATCACGGCCACTGGGGTAACCGAAAATTGCCTAATTCGCTAAAAGGCATTACCTTTCGGCATGACTTACAACCTTCAACAACTGCAGGCGTTCGCAGTGATCGTCGAGAGCGGCAGCCTCGGACGCGCCGCCGAAGCGCTGCACATCACACAGCCGGCGCTGAGCCGGACCATCCGCCGTCTCGAGGAACAGGTCGGCGCGCCGCTGTTCGAGCGGCACTCGCGCGGCATGCATCTGACCGCGGTCGGCGAAGCACTGCTGCCGCACGCGATCCTGTTGCAACGCGAAGCCGAACAGGCGCGCGAGGAAATCGACGCGATGCGCGGCCTCGCACGCGGCACGATCCGCGTCGGCGCGGTGGGCAGCATCGCGAGCCTGTTGTTGCCGCTCGCGGTCAGCGGCGTGTTGACGAAGTGGCCGAACCTGCGCGTTGAGATCATCGAGGGGGTGTGGGACCGGCTCGCCGATGCGCTCGTCAAACGTCAGATCGATCTCGCGCTCAGCATGGCCGTGCCCGACACCGACGAGATCACCGCGATCGCCGATTGCCGCTGGGAAGATGCGAGCTACGTGGTCGCCGCGCTCGATCATCCGCTGCGCGGCAAGCCCGACCTCACGCTCGCCGACACCCTGGGCGAGCGCTGGGCGATTCCGCCGCGCGGCACCGGGCCGTTCGAGCACATGCAGAGCGTGTTTGCCGAGCGCGGGCTGGGTCTGCCGAACGTCGTCGTCGAAACGCGCTCGGTCACGGCGCTGAAGAGTCTGGTCGCGCGTTCGGGCTTTCTGAGCTGGATGGCGTCGACGATGTACGTGACCGAGAGCAAGGCCGGCGTGTTCGATACGCTCGGCGTGCCGGGTGTGGTCGGGCGGCGCACGTTGACCGCGTTCCGGCGGCGCCAGGGCATCCTGCCGAGTCCGGCGGTCAAGCTGCTGGAGCAGTTGCGGCAGTTGACGTCGGAGGGAATCAACACGGGCTGAGCGCTTCGGGCACGCGCCGCCGATCGTGCATCAGTTCAACTGCAACCCGGCGATACTCGGTGCGATCGGCGTGATCGAGGCGCAATAGCCGACCGCTTTACTATTGCTGATCGCCAACACCATACTGTTGTACATGTTCGTATCCCGCTTCCGAGGAGCCGTCGATGACCACCCAGCTCACCCGCGAATTCGCGTCGAAATTCGCCAATGTCGCGCTCGCTCATCTCACGCGCGAATACCCGAACAAACTCACGCACTCGCTCGCAGGGCCGCAAGACGTGCAGGGGCCGCGCGCCTTGCATCCGATCTTCTACGGGAGCTACGACTGGCATTCGTGTGTGCACGGCTACTGGTTGATCCTGCATCTGCTCGAACGCTTCCCCGATCTGCCCGAGGCCGCGCGCATCGTCGCGGTGGTCGATCAGCATTTCACCGAGGCGAAGGTCGCCGGCGAACTCGCGTATCTGGACCTGCCGCACAACCGCGGCTTCGAGCGGCCGTATGGCTGGGCGTGGCTGCTCGCGCTCAGCGCGCAGCTGCAGTCGATGAAAATCTCCGAAGCCGCGCGCTGGTCGAAGACGTTCGCGCCGCTCACCGAGACCTTCGTCGAACGTTTCGAGGAGTTCCTGCCTAAAGCGACCTATCCGCTGCGCGTCGGCACGCACTTCAACATGGCGTTCGCACTCGCACTGACACTCGATTTCGCGCGGCATACCTCGCGCGAATCGCTCGAAGCGCTGATCGTCAGCACCGCCGAGCGCTGGTATCTGGACGACGTCGCGTGTCAGGCGTGGGAGCCGGCCGGCGACGAGTTCCTGTCGCCGTCGCTGATGGAAGCGGAGCTGATGCGGCGCGTGTTGCCATCCGCGCAGTTCGCCGACTGGTTCGGACGCTTCCTGCCGGATCTCGGCGCGAAAAAGCCGGCGACGCTGTTCGAGCCCGTCACCGTTACCGATCGCAGCGACGGCAAGATTGCGCATCTGGACGGCCTCAATCTGAGCCGCGCGTGGTGCCAGCGTGCGCTCGCGCGTGCACTGCCCGCAGGCGACGTGCGTCGCACCGTGCTGTTCGACGCGGCCGAGCGGCATCTGCGCTGCGCGCTGCCGCATGTGGCCGGCGACTACATGGGCGAGCACTGGCTCGCCACGTTCGCGACGCTGGCGCTCGAAGCCTGAGCGACCGGGAGCGAACTGAACCGGCTTCGAACAAACAAAGCCGTGCTGGTTGGGGCGCTTCAATGCGAAGCGCCCTTTTCTTTGCCCGCTCAAAGTCACTGCCCGCGGCGGTAAAATCGCGCAAGGCAATTGCGCCGCTTAAAAGGTGGAAGTTTGACTGAGTTCGAGCAGGGTTTCATTTTGACCCGGCATTGGCGGGACACCCCCGCCGGCACGGAAATCGAGTTCTGGCTGGCGACGGACAGCGGGCCGCGCCACATCCGTCTGCGCCCTCAGCCGTCGGTTGCCTTCATTCCGGCCGAACATCGCGAACGCGCCGAAACGATCCTGCGCCGCGACGGGCCGCTCGATCTGCGTCCGCTCGAATTGCACGACTTCCAGCATCGGCCGGTCAGCGGGCTTTACTGTGCGCAATACCGGCAATTGAAGGGCTTCGAGAAGCGCCTCCGAGAAGGCGGCGTCGATGTCTACGAAGCCGATATCCAGCCCCCCGAGCGCTACATGATGGAGCGCTTCATCACCGCGCCGGTGTGGTTCAGCGGCGTGCCGCAGAACCATGGACCCTCGCTCGATGGCGAGCTCAAACCGGCCAACGGATATCGTCCGCCGTTGAAGCTCGTATCGCTCGACATCGAAACGAGCGCGCATGCCGAGCTTTATTCGATCGCGCTCGAAGGCTGCGGCGAGCGGCAGGTGTATATGCTCGGGCCGCCGAACGGCAACGCTGCCGACGCGCTCGACTTCAAGCTCGAATACTGCGAAACGCGCGCGCAACTGCTCGAAAAACTGATCGAGTGGATGGAGCGGCACGATCCCGATGCGATCATCGGCTGGAACCTGGTGCAGTTCGATCTGAAGGTGCTGCAACAGCATGCCGAGCAGTATCGCGTGCCGCTGCGCATCGGCCGCGGCGGCGCGGTGATGGAGTGGCGCGAACACGGCGTCACGCGCAATCACTTTTTCGCGGGCGTGGCGGGCCGTTGGGTCATCGACGGCATCGAGGCATTGCGTTCGGCGACGTGGAGCTTTCCGTCGTTCAGCCTCGAATACGTGTCGCGTTCGGTGCTGGGCGAAGGCAAGGCGATCGACAATCCGTATCAGCGCATGGACGAAATCCAACGCCGCTTCGACGAAGACAAGCCCGCGCTCGCGCGCTACAACCTGAAGGACTGCGAGCTCGTCACGCGCATCTTCGCGAAGACCGAGCTGCTGCCGTTCCTGCTCGAACGCGCGACCGTGACCGGCCTGCCCGCCGATCGCAGCGGCGGCTCGGTCGCGGCATTCACGCATCTGTACATGCCGCGCATGCATCGGCAAGGCTATGTCGCGCCGAATCTCGGCGACGTGGCCGGCGCGGCAAGCCCCGGCGGCTTCGTGATGGATTCGCGGCCCGGCCTCTACGATTCGGTGCTCGTGCTCGACTACAAGAGCCTGTACCCGTCGATCATTCGCACGTTTCTGATCGACCCGCTCGGCCTCGTCGAAGGCATGCTGCATCCCGACGACGCGCACTCGGTGCCGGGCTTTCTCGGCGCGCGCTTCTCACGCACCCGTCACTGCTTGCCGTCGATCGTCGCGCAGGTCTGGCAGGCACGCGAAGCCGCCAAGCGCGAGCACAACAAGCCGCTGTCGCAGGCGCTGAAGATCATCATGAACGCGTTCTATGGCGTGCTCGGCTCGACCGGCTGCCGCTTCTTCGATCCGCGGCTGGCGTCGTCGATCACGATGCGCGGCCACGAGATCATGCACACGACGCGCGAGCTGATCGATGCGCAAGGCTACGAAGTGATCTACGGCGACACCGACTCGACCTTCGTCTGGCTCAGGCACGCGCACGACGAGGAAGAGGCCGCGCGCATCGGCCGCGCGCTGGTCGAACATATCAATGCAGCGTGGCGGCAGAAGCTGCAGGCGCGCTTCGGTATCGACAGTGCGTTGGAACTGCAATTCGAGCGGCACTACCGGCGCTTTTTCATGCCGACGGTGCGCGGTGCCGAGGAAGGCAGCAAGAAACGCTACGCAGGCCTTACGGTATTGCCTGACGGGCGCGAGGACGTGGTCTACAAAGGTCTCGAAACCGTGCGCACCGATTGGACGCCGCTTGCGCAGCAGTTTCAGCAGGAACTGTATCGGCGCATCTTCAAGCAGCAGCCGTATCAGGATTACGTGCGCGACTACGTGCGCGATACGCTCGCGGGCCGGCTCGACGATCAGCTCGTTTATCGCAAGCAGTTGCGCAGACCGATCGACGCCTACGAGCGCAACGTGCCGCCGCATGTGCGCGCGGCACGCGTCGCCGATGAGTTCAATCGCCAGCAGGGACGTCCGCTGCAATATCAGAACGGCGGCTGGATCAGCTACGTGATTACGGTGGCCGGCCCCGAGCCGCTCGAAACGCTGCGCTCGGCGATCGACTACGAGCACTATGTGACACGGCAATTACAGCCGGTCGCCGACGCGATTCTGCCGTTGCTGCGCGACGATTTCACGACGCTGATGTCGGGGCAGCAACAGTTGTTCTGATCGCGGCCGCGAGCACGGGCTGCGACCATGGACGAATTGCCTACTTCACCATGGACGGCGTCTCAGCATCGTCGATGGCCAAATATGTCAATCAGGCATTGGCAATCCATGATTAAAGGCGGAAAAAAACTAATCCCTGGTTTTGATTTGCAATCCTATCAGCGGAATTAGAGCGCCAGCATAATTTGAAGTATTCTAAATCGTCGCTTGTCCGCGCAATTGGCCGGATTTGCATTGTTTCTTGACCTAACCCTTTATTGTCCTATAGTGCCATTTGATCCGCCCCGGAAACATTGCGGGGCCGCGGTGCGATATATCTGAGTCTGTAGCCCAACGATCTGCAACGACAGGAGAAGATGCATGAAAGCAATCCACGCCGTCAGACTGGTCAGTACCGCCCTTCTGATTTCGGGTTCGATTCACGCCTTTGCGCAGGCGAGCAACGCTAACGCGCCTGAGTCTGCCCCGACCACGACGCCCGAAGCCCGCTCGCATTACAAGTCGATGAAAGCAGCGAACCGGGCGCTACAACGTCAGGTTCGAAATGCGCTGGTGAGAGATAGGAGCATCTCGACGTCCAATATTACGGTTCGCGCCCGCGACGGTGCTGTGACGCTTCAGGGCAGCGTACCGCTTCAGGCACAGAGCGATCGGGCAACCGAGGTGGCAAAAGGGGTACCCGGCGTAACTTCGGTCAAGAACGCGCTGTCGATCCGTCCGGTCGGGACCTGAAGCGGCCCTGGACCGCACCTTGCAGTAGACCGACGGTCTGACTGCGCATTCCATCGATCGTATAAGCCAACGCGGCACATGGCGGCGGCCCGGCTCAAAAGCCGGGCGTCGCCATGTCGATATTTGCTCGAGTTCCAGCCCTTTCGTCTTTAGCCCCTGTCAACAATGGGCGGCATCGCCGTCCGGACTTTACGGTGTTGCGGCGCAACAAGCTTTGTCTTAGGCGGATGAAGCATCAAATCTCCACCTTCCTGAGGCGCAATGCGTTTGCGACCACCGATGCGGAGCTGAGGCTCATCGCTAGTGCGGCAACCATGGGCGACAGCAGCATGCCCGTCGGGGCGTACAGCACCCCCGCGGCCAGGGGAACGCCCAACGCGTTGTAGACGAACGCAAAGCCGAGGTTTTGCTTCATGTTCCGGATGGTTGCCTCGGACAATCTCCTGGCGCGGGCAATGCCGCGCAAATCGCCCTTTACCAGAGTAACCTGAGCGCTGCTCATCGCGACATCCGTACCTGTTCCCATCGCAATGCCCACATCGGCCTTGGCGAGTGCCGGCGCATCATTGATTCCGTCGCCGGCCATCGCGACGACCTTGCCGTCCTGTTGGAGTTTCGACACCAAAGCCAGCTTATCGGCCGGCTTTACCTCCCCATGGAATTCCTCGATGCCCAGTTTGGGGGCCACGGCCTTCGCCGTCGCAACGCCGTCGCCTGTAGCCATCACGACGTGGATGCCTTCTTCCTTGAGCCTGGCAACCGCTTCCGGCGTAGTCGCCTTCACTGGATCCGATAACGCGAGAATCCCTGCGAGCTCTCCGTCAACGGCCAGGTACATCACGCTGGCGCCCTCGGCGCGTAACGCGTCACCATCGCTGGCCAGAGCGGCCGTCGCAATCCCCTCCGCTTGCATTAATGCCGTGTTGCCGAGTGCGAGTTTCCTGCCTCCAACAATGCCTCGCACCCCAATGCCGCTTCCGGACTCGAACTGCTCCGCCTTCTCGAGTGCAAGACCTCGCCGACGAGCCGCCTCGACGATAGTTGCCGCAAGAGGATGCTCGCTGCCCTGGTCCAGGCTTGCCGCCAACCGGAGCACTTCGTCTTCCGCGAAACCGTTTGTCCCGATACCGCGCTCGAACGTCGGTCTCCCCTCTGTCAGGGTGCCAGTCTTGTCAACGATTAGCGTATCGACTTTGCGCAGATGCTCGATCGCCGCAGCATCACGAAACAGCACACCGTTCGATGCACCTTTGCCACTCGCCACCATGATGGACATTGGGGTTGCAAGGCCAAGTGCGCACGGACGAGCAATGATGAGGACCGCCACCGCGTTGACAAGACCATACACCCAGCTCGGCTGAGGGCCGAAGAAGCCCAGGCGAAGAAGGTGAGTAGTGAAATACCAATCACCGCCAGAACAAAGACTCCCGCTACCTTGTCGGCCATCCTCTGCATCGGTGCCCTGGAGCGTTGTGCCTGAGCGACCATCTGAACGATTTGGGACAAAACCGTTTGAGAGCCGACTTTCTCCGATTTGATGACGAGGCTCCCCGAGGTGTTCATCGTGGCGCCGATCACGTGGTCGCCAACACGCCTGGTCACTGGAATCGGCTCGCCGGTAATCATCGACTCATCCAGCGCGCTCGAACCTTCGGTCACAAGGCCGTCGACCGGCACCTTTTCGCCAGGCCGGACTCGAAGCAGGTCGCCAACATGTACGTGGACGAGTGGCACATCTTCCTCGCTGCCGTCCTGGTTGATACGCCGGGCGGTCTTCGGTGCAAGGCCGAGCAGCGATTTGATAGCAGCCGAAGTCTGCGAGCGCGCTCTCAATTCCAGTAGCTGTCCGACCAGCGTCAACGAGATGATGACCGCCGCAGCTTCGAAGTACACCCCGATTCGGCCGTGGGCCGTGAAGGTTGCCGGAAAGACATCAGGCGCAACCGTTGCGATGACGCTGTAGAGATAGGCAGCGCCCGTGCCCAAACCAATCAACGTCCACATGTTGGGGCTGCGATTGATGAATGACTGCACGCAGCGTTGAAGGAACGGCAGACCAGCCCAGAGGACAACGGGAGTGGAGAGAACCCATTCCACCCAACTCTGGGTAGACGCTTTCATCCAGCCGAAGAGATGCCCAAACATGGCCAAAAAGAACACCACAGCCGTCAGTGGCAGCGTCCACCAGAAGCGATGGCGGAAGTCAACGAACTCAGGATTCTCTTGCTCGTCCAACCCTGGAATGACGGGCTCCAGAGCCATGCCGCATTTTGGGCAATTGCCCGGGTGGTCCTGGCGAATTTCGGGGTGCATCGGGCACGTGTAAATGGTGCCTTCTGGGGCGGCTGCCACTTTCACGGGTGCGGGCGCAACGTACTTCTGAGGCTCAGCCTGAAACTTCCTCCGGCACGACTCACTGCAAAAGAAGTACTGGACTCCATCGTGTTCGCTATGGAATTGCGATGCTCCTGTAATCGTCATGCCGCACACCGGATCCTTCAATGGCGCGGCCGTGGTGGGAGTCGCATGGACATTATCGTGCTCGTGCCCGGCATGGCCTTCAGGCGCAGAAGCGTCCGGATTCGTGTGGTGATCATGGGAACATTGGTGGGAGTCCGCGTCCTTACTACCCTGGTCGCTCATTTTCAATCCTCCACTTCTTTCGTCGCACCGCCGCTAATTCCAGCGGTCAGCAAGGAGGTGAGAATATTTCCCAGTACCGGGCCCAAGCGTACTCTTTCCTTTTGTCTCACCAACCTGATATGTAAATGACTCAATGAACTTATCGCCGTCCTTCTCCGCGTATACGCAGTAACCGGTAGCAGTCGCCCCGCTCAAGCCGACCTCTGCACAGCGCGCGGTGACGTTCTGCATTACGGCGAAACAGGATTGTTAGCTAGCAATAGCGTCGATTCGAACAGGTAGACAGCGTCGTCGCCGGTAACGCTGATGTCCCTCACATCTGAACCTGCCGCCGTGTAGGTCGCTTCGACGACGCCGCTTTTCGGAAGCGTCCGGGCCAATGCGGACGATACTCAAACGAGGCTGCCTACCACCAACGCGATCGACTTCCCGGCATTGCTCTTGTTCTTCATGGTCTTCCATCTCCTCACTGTTTCACCTGCGTCGCGGTCTCCTTTAGACAAGCGTGCGACATCGTTCTGGCAGACCGCTACCCGAAGGCAATAGACGTATTGGGATGGGAGATTTATCCGAGCGGAAAAGAGCCGGATTCGCTCATGGAACTCCGATTGCTTCTACACGTTCTTTTTATAGATCTTTCAAAGTGAAAGGTCTAGTACTTCCGTTTCACTACATACCATGTCGGCTGATTTTTTCAGAGTGCCAGCCGGATCGTGCTAATCATCTGTCTGTCGGCTCGCCTCCATTTTTAACCGACCTCCGGGTCGATGATGTACAAATACCATCGCCCTTCTATCTCGAGATTTTTTCGAGCTCAAGCCCTTTTGTACGCGGCCCCATCAAACCGATCGCCAGCATCACGATGAACATCGCACCGGCGATGAACACGAACACGCCAGTCGTGCCGAAGTAGCGCAACACGGCCGCAATCAGAAAGGCCGTGAAAATCGCTGAAAAGCGGCTCCACGAGTAGACGAAGCCGACCGCGCGAGCGCGGATGCTGGTCGGAAACAGTTCGGTCTGGTACGCGTGATAACTATACGAAATGATGTTGCCGGCCAGTGTCAGGCACACCCCCAAGCTCACCAGCAGCACCGCACCCGATGCCTGACTGAACCACAACCCGCACACGATATTGACGCCGGCCATCACGACGATCACCGTCTTGCGCTCGAAGCGATCGCCGATAAACAGCCCGATGATCGGACCGATCGGCGCAGCCAACGCGATCACGCTCGAATACATCAGGCTCGTCGTGATCGTGATGCCCTGCTTGATCAGCAGCGTCGGCACCCAGTTCGCGAAGCCATAGAAACCGACCGTCTGGAAGACATTGAAGATCGTCATCATCAGCGTGCGGCTGCGATACGGCGGCACCCACATGTCGCGGAAGCTGCCGCGCGGTGCGACCGCCACCGGCGGCGCCGGCGGTGGCAACTCGCGGCCGTATTCGTGGCGTACCTTCGCCTCGAGCGCGGTCATCACACGGTCGGCTTCGGCGAGACGTCCTTGCTGCGCGAGCCAACGCGGGCTTTCCGGCAGCGCGCGGCGAATCCACCAGACGAATAGCGCGCCGTGCGCGCCGATCAGCACGACCCAACGCCAGCCGTCCAGACCGAACGGCGTTCGCGGCACCAGCAGAAACGACAGAAACGCGACCACCGGCACCGCCGTGAAACCGACCGCCTGCTCGCACGCGAACGCGCGGCCACGAATCTGCTTGGGCACCAGCTCGGAGATGTAAGTGCCGATCGTCACCAGCTCGACGCCGATGCCGACACCTGCGATGAAGCGCCAGAAATTGAGGCCCGTCGCGGTCTCCTGGAACGCCATCACCACGTTCGCCGCGGTATACCAAAGCAGCGACCACGTGAATACCGCGCGCCGCCCGAAGCGATCCGCGAGGAAACCGCACGCAATCGTGCCGATAAACAGGCCGCTGAACAGCGCGGCGATGAAACTCGCGACGCCGGTCGAGCCGAACAGGCCGCGCGTGGTCGCGGTCAGCAGACCGCTTTTCACGAGGCCCGGCGCGACATAGCCGGAATACAGCAGATCGTAGAGTTCGAAGAAGAAGCCGAGGCTCAGCAGCACCACGAGCCTCCAGATGGAGCGCGTGGCGGGCAAGCGGTCGAGGCGTGCCGAAATGCTGCCGGCGTCGAGCGCTGCATGGCCCGCCGCCTGAGCGGCAGTGCTGCGGGCGCTGCCGGCCGCGTCGGTGGAATGCGCCGCGTTGCCGCCGCTGCGCGCGACGGACTCCGCGTGATCGGGGGATGCCATGTTGTCTGTCTCCTTCTGTTGCGACTGCTTTTACGGCGGCGCTGATCGCTCGCCGCGGCCAGTCCGATGCCGGCCTTGCGTTTGGTCGCGCGTCGCACGCGCCACGTTGCCCCGGCCTGAGTTCGGCCAGCATTCTAGCCGTGCGCGCGCTGCAATTGTTCGAACGTGGTGATTTTCCCGGCCAGCGCGCTCGCCGCGACCGTGTACGGGCTCGCGAGCCACACGTCGCCCGGCCCCGAACGGCCAGGGAAATTGCGGTTGATCGCGCTGATCGTCACCTCGTCCGGGTTGGCCGATTGTCCCGGTCCGCAGTTCGCACACGAGCCGCAGCCAGGCATCACGAGCGTCACGCCCGCGCGCTCGAACACCGGCAGATAGCCCTGCTCCTCGCAATACGCGCGCACCGCCATCGTGCCGAATTGCAGATACAGACGCGTGCGCTCGGGCACGCGCAAGCCGTGCTCGACGCCCCAGCGCAGCACCTCATGATAGAAATCGAAGTCCTCGCGCTTGCCCGCGGTGCACGAACCGCCGTACGCGATATCGATCGCGACGTCCTGTTCGAGCCGCGGCGCCGCCACGCCGTTGCCGGGATCGCCCGGCCGCGCGAGCATCGGTTCGATCGCGTTCGCATCGATATGAATCGTGTCGCGATAGGTCGCGCCCGCATCGCTTTTCATCCAGCCTTCCAGCACGAAATCGACGCCGCGCCGCTCCTTCAGGAACGCGACCGTACGCTCGTCCGGCTCGACGATGCCGGTGAAACCGCCGAGCTCCGCGACCATGTTGGTCAGCGTCGCGCGTTCGTCGATCGACATCGCGCGGACCGCCGCGCCGCCGTATTCGAACACGAGGCCGATCGCGCCGCCCGAGCGGATCGCTTCCATCCGCAACAGATGCAGCACGACGTCTTTCGCGGTCACGCCGTCGCGCAACCGGCCGTCGATCTCGATGCGCAGCGTCTCCGGCACCTTGCAGCGCACGTAGCCCGTGACCCAGCTATTGGCGATTTCGGTCGCGCCCGCACCGAACGCGAGGCAGCCGAGCGCGCCCGAATGCGGCGTATGCGAATCGGTGCCGCACGCAACCTGCCCCGGCAGCGCGTATTGCTCGGCCATCAACGCATGACAGATGCCCTCGGAGCCGGGCACGCCATCGAGCGCGCCGTGCGAGCGCACCGGGTAGTCGCGCGAAAACGATGTATGGCCTTCCATCAGATTCGCGACGCCCAGCAGCAGACCGTCGCGCACGTGCGGGATGCTTTGGGGCGCGAGCACCAGATGGTCCTGGAAAGCGATGATGTGATCGGGCGCATGCAGCGGCGCAGGCTTGCCGAACGCGCGATGCATTAGATGCGCGCACATGCCGGTGAAATAGTCGTGGCCGAAGCGCCAGTCGGCGGCGATGAACACGCCGTCGCCGCGCTGCGCGCTCGCGGTGCCGGGATGCAGATGACGGTCGATGATTTTCTCGACCAGCGTTTTCGGCTCAGCGCCCGGCGCGTCGTTCGGGGCAACGCTCGTGCGCTCTCGGGGCGCGGGCCAGTCCGCGAACTTGCTATACGCGAGCAACCCGCCGCTGCGGATGATCTGCTGGGTGAGCGCGTCGCGGCCTTTCAGAAACTCGTCGATCGGCACCGCTTCACCCGCGAGCAGACAATCGAGCACGGAAAAATCCGTCGTGGTCAGAATGCCGATGTTGTCGCAGTTCTGCTGATAGATGCGCTCGAAGCTCTCTGCAACGATCAGCCGGATGCCCGCCGACAATTCCGCGAGCGGGCTCGATTCTCGCGATGAGCCCTTGCCGTAGCGCTTGCCCGCCACGGTCACGCGAAAGCCGCCGTCCTTCACCGCATTGCGGCCGATCGGCAGACATTCGCCCGCCTTGAAGCCGACGTACGGATACTGGCCGAGGCGCTCGTCGTAGGTGAGCATCACGGTGACCGGCGTGATCTCGTCGGTCGACACGTTGTCGCGCAACGGCCCCGCCGTCTCGCGCGTGAAGTTTTCGCCGGCCAGTTGCGCCTCGATCACGGCCGGGTCTTGCGACAGGTACAGCACGCGGCCGTCCAAACGAATCGTATCGCTCATCACTGCGTTCTCCTTGCGCCCACTATACGGCGCGCAAGGCCGATGCCGAAGTGCCGGTGCGGCAACTCTGCCGTCTCGTTTCGCGAATGCTCGATTTCGGAGCCGCGTCGCGGCGTGCGTGTGACGGACTGTCTAAGGCTGATTGCCGAGGAACGACACCAGCGCGGCCGCGCTCGCGCTCAACTGCTCGCGCGCCTTGAAGATGATGATCAGATGGCGCTCCGCCCACGCATCGGCAAGCGGCAGCAGCCGCACGTCGAGCGTGTTCACGTAGAGCAGGCCGACTGGCTCGGGCACGATCGCGATGCCCAGCCCCGCATGCACCATCCGGCACAGTGCATCGAGACTGCTCACGCGCATCCGCACGTCGAGTTGCCGGCCCGCGCTCGCCGCCTGCTGCGCGAGCAGACGCGTGAGCGCGCTTTCGCTGCGCAGGCCGACGAAGCTGTCGTGCAACAGATCGTCGAAGCTCACCCGTGCCGCGCTGGCGAGCCGATGCCCGCCCGGCACCAGCACCGCGAGCCGGTCCTGCCGGTACGGCACCTGCTCGAACGCCTCGCTTCCCGCGACCGGATTGCAGATGCCGAAGTCCGCGCCGTGTTCGTCGACGATACGCAGCACGTCCGCGCTGTTTTCTTCTTCAAGCTCGATCGATACATCCGGGAAAGCGCGGCCGAACGCGGCCACGTCTTCAGGCAGAAACTGCACGATCGACGACAGATTCGCGACCACCCGCACGCGCCCTTTGACGCCCGTCGAAAAGCGCGACAACTCCGCGCTCATCTGCTCGATATTGCCGATGATCGCGAGCGCGTAGCGCAGCACGGTTTCGCCGACCGGCGTCACGGTAATGCCGCGCGACTGCCGCTGAATCACCGGCAGGCCGATCATCGCCTCGATCTCGGCGATGCGCCGGCTCACCGCCGACGACGCGATGAACTCGCGCTCCGCCGCGCGCGCGATATTGCGCTCCTGGCAAACGGCGACGAACAGACGCAGCGAAGTGAGATCGAGTTTCTTGAGCAGGTTTTCCATGGGACGAGGCGGCGGGTCTGACGACAATGGCGGCGGATCGCTGGAATCGTGGCCGTTATCGTCTCACGGCACGCAGGGTTGCGCCATGGTACCGACCGCGGACCTCACAACGCATCATGAAAGATGATGCCGACCGTATGCCGATGCCCCGAACGCAGACGGCTCACGCCATGCCGCAGATTCACGCGATACGGTCCACGCGTGCCCTGCACCGGCCGGCTGTTCACGGTGAACACGACCGCGTCGCCCTTCGCGAGCGGCACGACTTCGGCGCGCGATTGCATGCGCGGACGCTGTTCGGTCATCACGAACTCGCCGCCGGTGAAGTCGCGCCCCGGCTCCGACAGCAGCACCGCGACTTGCAGCGGGAACACATGTTCGCCGTACAGATCCTGATGCAGGCAGTTGTAATCGCCCTCGCCGTATTGAAGAATAAGCGGCGTCGGCCGCACCTGGCCGGCGTCATGGCAGCGCCGAATGAATTCCGCGTGCTTCGGCGGATAGCGCACGTCGATGCCCATCGCCCTGTTCCAGCGGTTCGCGACCGGCACGAGGTGCGGATACAGCGCGCCGCGCAAGCCGTCGACGAGCGGCGGCAGCGGATACGCGAAGTACTTGTATTCGCCGCGGCCGAAGCCGTGGCGCGCCATTACGATGCGGCTGCGATACAGCGCATCGCGTGGATAGAGCGCGCTCAGCGCGTCGCATTCGCGCGGCGTCAACAGTTGCGGCACGGCGGCGCAGCCGTATTGATCCAGATCGTGTTCGATGCGCGGCCAGTCGAGGGCGTCGACGCGTTGGTCGATGGTTTGGGTGGGAGCGATTGCGTTCATCGTCGATGAGTGGGCGGCCGGGCTCATTGCCCGCGCCATGAAAATAGACAGTCGATGAGCTTAGTGTACGAGCGTGGCGGCGGGAAAACACTCCGGGTCTTGCGGTCAAATTCGGCAGCACTGCACGGGCGGACGATTCACGCTACGCTGTCGGTATCGTTGCGGCCGCATTTGCCGGTCGCGTCGCACTTCATTTCGCCAGGGACAACCATGAAACAGCAGCTCACCATCGATTTTGTTTCCGACATCGCCTGCCCGTGGTGCGCGATCGGCCTGTCGTCGCTGCAGCTCGCGCTCGCGCGGCTGCAGGACAAGATCGATGCGCGCATCGTCGTGCATCCGTTCGAACTGAATCCGCAGATGGGACCGGACGGCGAAGACATCGTCGAGTATCTCGGCAAGAAATACGGCCGCACGGCCGCGCAGATCGCCGAAACGCAAGCGATGATCCGCGAACGCGGCGCGAGCGTCGGCTTCGATTTCGGTCCGCGCACCCGCACCTACAACACGTTCGACGCGCACCGCCTGCTCCATTGGGCCGGCCTGAAGGGCCAACAGTTGCCGCTGAAGCTCGCGCTATTGCGCGCGTATCACGCCGACGGCAAGAATCCGAGCAATCATGACGTGCTGGTCGAGGCGGCACAGTCGGTCGGACTGGACGCCAGTGAAGCGCGCGAAGTGCTGACGAGCGACGCGTATGCCAGCGAAGTTCGCGAAGCGGAAAAGAACAATCAGGAAATGGGCATTCAATCGGTGCCATCGATCATTTTCAACCGCCGCTATCTGGTGACGGGCGGCCAGCCGGTCGAGCAATTCGTGCAGGTGATCGAGGAGATTCTGGCAAAAGAGACGGCCTGAGATCCTGCCAATTGCGAATGGAGCCCACATTGCTCGCGCTGACGGTTTTAACAAAAAGAAGCTGGAACGAGGTGCCCCGATGGGGGCTGATAATCGGCGGCGCCGCAATCATGTTTTTCGGGCAGATCGCGCTGATATTCGCTCAATACGCGCTGTGGGGACCCCCGGCGCCGCATAAAATCCCGCTCGCCGATAAGCCGATCCTGGTTCAGCTGTTCTTTATCGTGATTCTGATGCCGTTGCTTGAGACGATCGTCGGACAATGGCTGCCCATACGGCTAATTAACGGCGTTTTTCGTTTGTCGTGGCGGGTTGCCGCGGTGGGGTCGATTGCGTTGTTCACGCTGATGCACGGTTACGTCGATCGTGCGGTCGTGTCGATTCTGTTGGGCGCGGTGGTGCTGGCGGCGGTATTCATCGTCGAAGCGAAGCGTAAGGGACGACCCGTTCTGAGCACCTGGCTCACGCATGCACTCGCGAATGCTTGCGTGTTGTCGCTTCAACACATTTGAGCAAGGATGGCTCAGGCCCATTGGCCAAGCCATCGCACTCAACTTAAAACCGCTTATAGATAGCTGCAAACGTAGTCGAGCGTTTCGACCACATCGATATCGAAGCGGCTCTTGCCCGGCACCGAAAACGATTCGCCCGCGCCATAGGTCTTCCACTCGTCGCTGCCGTCGAGACGGATACGGCATTTGCCCGCCTGCACTTCCATCAGCTCCGGCGCGTCGGTGCCGAAGTTCAGCGTGCCGGGCAGGATCACGCCGAGCGTCTTGCGCGTGCCGTCGGCGAACAGCACGGTGTGCGACACGCACTTGCCGTCGAAGTACACATTGGCTCGTTTGACAACAGAAACCTGGTCGAATTGCGTTGCAGCCGTCATGGCGGTCTTCCTCTGGGTCATCGTGAATGGATGCGTTGCGGCCCGATGGGCGCGGCAGACGGCGCGCGATCCGCGCAAGCCGCCCGCGCGGCGTTCCGGTCCGGGCGCGAGCCCGCCATCATACAGGCTATTGACGGCGCCAATACGGTAAAGTCTGCCTCAAGCATATCGACACAGAGCCGGGGACGTCCATGCGATATCGCTGGCGAATCTCGAGTACTGCACGGTCATCACCACGACCGCATTAGCCGGAACCCATCTACGGCCAATTCCCGGTACAGGAGGGCATGTGAGTAAAGTCAGCGTGAACAGCATAGTGGGCGCAATTGCCGCGGTAACGATTGCGCTCGGCATTGCGACCTGTGCGAATGCACAGACTAGTGGCGGCATGCCGAACGATGCTTCCGCGCAAAGCCAGTCCATCGCGGCGTCGCCGGCTCGCAACAGACCCGATAGCGAGCTCGCGCGCGACGTGCGGCGCGCTCTCGCACGCACACCGAACCTGCATTCAACGGCGATTCACGTGCAGGCGCGCCGTGGTGTCGTCACGCTGACCGGTTGGGTGCCGCAGCGCGCCCAGGTGCAACGCGCGGGCAGTGTCGCGAGATCGGTGCGCGGAGTCCGGCAGGTGATTAACCATCTGCACGTGCGCACGAGAGGAGCGAGCGGCCATTAGCGCAAATCGAACAAAAGAAAGTACTCAGCCCGGCACGAATGCGCCGGGCTGAGTACTTTCAATCGATGCGCGAGAGTTCGCCGCAATCCCTCAACGCCACATACGGTAGCCATACACCGGCGGCGCGCGATACGCATAAACGCGCGGCTGCGCCCAATAGACCGGCGGATGATAAACCTGATAAGCGACAGGCGCGACCGGTTGAATCACCGTTTCCACGACCTGCGGCATTTCTTCGTATTGCGCTTGCGGATAAACCGGCACGTACTGCACGGGTGGCTGCGGATAGTCCTGACGCACGTACACCGGCTGGTTGTCGTAGACCGGTTGCATCTGCGCGTAGGCCGGCGCCTGCTGGTATTGCATTGGCGGCGGCGCGTATTGCGGCTGCTGGTACATCTGCTGATATTGCTGTTGCGGCGGCGGCGCTTGCGGCATCTGACGCTGCGCGTACTGCACCGGCTGCGGCTTCTGAGGCTGCGGCGGAATGCTCGTGTACTTCGAGTTGTCGTCTTCGGGGACGCCCGGCGGCAGCGGCGGCACGTCGACCCGCGCGACGTCGGTCTTCGCGGGTTGCCGCTGACCGTGATTGTGCGAGTCGATCATTGCCTGGTAATCGGCCTGATCCTGCTTGCCGCGATTGATATAGCCGTTGCGGTATGCGCGGGCCACGTCCGACATCTTCGCGTTCGGATCTTCTTTCATGCCGTCCGCATTGACCTTGTACTCGTTCGGACTAAGCGAGCCGGCCGGCACTTCGTCGCCGGACGCATACGCCGCTTCGGGTCCGTCGGCCCACGCTGGATAACACAGCAGCGTTAGCACCGAAGCGACCGTCGTCACCCCGAGCCCCCAAAGCGCACTTGTTCTCATGATCCACCTCGCGGCCGATTAAGAATGTATTGAAAGCCGAATTTTTTACTTGCAGGCGTGGCTATTTCTCTGCGCGTGCAATTGTTATTTTCTAGCACATTCCTTTGACGCCGGCATTATTTTTTCTTTGCAAATGAGCGGTGTAGCGCACGACTGACACGGCGGGTCCCAATGCGAGGCAGGAGAAACCCTGAGAGTCAAAGTTGCCGAAATGGACCGCCTGCTACGGCGACTCCGCACGCCGTAGCGAAGCAATTATTTTTGCCATGAATGACGTGGCACCTACACGGCCTTTTAGCGCGCCGGCCCGCATCGGGCACTGTGCGACAACTCGGCTTTCCCTATTGCGCGACATGCGGTTCTCTGCTCGCGCGAAATTCAAACAATATGCATAAAGGACGATCAGCAAATTCAAGTTGAATACCTTCCGAAAGATTCGCGGATTACGATCTACTTTATCGTTGCACGCGGCATTCGCTTTGCTGAGTACGGACATTTCCACTCTGCTCCGGAGGCAGCCCATGAAAGACTCCGTCACGCCACCCGCCGCGGATCGGGTTCCGCTGACCGCCGCGCCTGCATCGAGCGCCGGTGAAGACGGCTCGCGGCTGCATCTGCGCGAGATCGCATCGTTCGCGCATCAGGTGACCGGCGTAGCCGTCGCCGCGGACGGACGCATTTTCGTCAACTTCCCGCGCTGGACAGAAGATGCGCCGATCTCCGTCGGCGTACTCACGCCCGATGGCGACGTTCGCCCTTACCCCGACGATCGCTGGAACGGCTGGCGCAACGCCAGGCGTGACGAGTTGAACCCCCAGGATCGCTGGGTCTGCGTGCAGGCCATGCTGTGCGATTCGCAAAACAACCTGTGGGTACTCGACCCGGGCGCGCCGGCCCAGTCCTTCGTCGTGCCGGGCGCCCCCAAACTGGTCCGCATCGATCTTGCGACCGATAGCGTCGTCGGCTGCATTGCGTTCACGCTCGAGATCGCGCCGCAGGGCAGTTATCTGAATGACCTGCGCATCAGTCCCGACGGCCGGTTCGCCTATATCACGGACTCGGGAACACGCGGCGCGATCGTGGTGGTCGATCTCGGCACCGGTCAAGCGCGCCGCGTGCTCGACGGGCATCCTTCGACGCAGATGGACCCGAGCGTCACCGTGCATGCAGGCGCCGCACCATTGCGGCGTCCCGATGGACGCGGCGTCGAATTCTCGGCCGACGGCATCGCGCTGACTCGCGATGGACTGTATCTGTACTGGCAGGCCTTGAAGGGCAAAACGCTTTATCGCGTGCCCACGGAAGCGCTTCGCGATACCGCGCTCTCGGCCGACGAAGTCGGCAAGCGCGTCGAGAAAGTGCTCGAACATCACCCCGCCGACGGGCTGCATATCGACCGCGCGGGACGCCTGCTGATCACCGCGGTGGAAGAACACGCGGTGAAGGTATGGGACGGCACGAGCTTGACGACGCTGCTGCACGAGCGCGGCCTGCGCTGGCCGGATACGTTCGCCGAGGGGCCGGACGGCACGATCTACCTGACCGATTCGCGCATTCCCGAGATGAACTGGTTCAAGCCGGGCCATCCGGACGCGCTGCCTTCGAGATTGCTGATCATCGCCGACGCCGCTCCCTCAGCGTAGGCGGACGCCAAACCGGGCACGCGCAATGCTGGTGGAGGAAATGGAGCTGGCGCGTGCCAGCGCGCCTGCCGTGCATTCACGCGCCAACTGGCGCCGGGGGTCGAGGGATGATCGGCGAAACCTCATACGCAACGCACTGCCCGCCTGAAAGCGGACAGCCGATGGAGAACGTCGCATGACGATCGGCTGCCCCGAATGCGGCGCGCTCGAAGACATCCCGCCGCTCGCCGCAGATACCTACGCGCGTTGCCGCGCCTGCCACTTTCCGCTCGAGCGGCGTAACGGCCGAAGCCAGGCCGCTGCGCTCGCCTGCGCGAGCGCAACCTTCGTACTGCTGTTTCCGGCCAATCTCGCGCCGCTGATGTACGTGCACATGCTCGGCGTCGAGCACTCGTCAGTGCTGTCGTCGGGCATCGTGCAGATGTGGAACGACGGCTGGTTCATTCTCGCGGTGCTGCTCGGCACCTTCGGGATCGTGCTGCCCTTCGTCCGCTTTGGCGGCCTCGTGGCAGTTCTCGTCGCGCTACGGCTCGGCTGGCGTACCAGGGCAATCGGCGCGCTGTTTCGCTGGACCACCTCGCTCGATATCTGGGCCATGCCCGACGTCTATCTGGTCGGCTGCTTCGTCGGCTACGCGCGCGTGACGCAGAATCTGACCGGCACGATCGCCCCGGGCGGCTACTGTTTCATCGCCGCAGCGCTGCTGTCGATGCTCACGCGCGCATCGCTCGACCGCAGAACCGTGTGGCGCGCGATCGCCACGGACAACGAGCTGCCTGAACACGAAGCGCCGCTGTCCTGCACGGTTTGCGATCTGGTCGTGCCGATGTCGCAGGAGGGCCGTCCATGCCCTCGCTGCGGGCTAAGATTGCGCGCTCGCAAAACCGACGCCGTCGTGCGCGCGGCTGCGCTGTCGCTCGCCGCGCTCGTACTGACGATCCCGGCCAACGTCTTTCCGATGACCAGTTCTATGCAACTCGGACAGATCCAATCAACCAGGGTCATCGACGGCGTCTACGAGCTGTTCCACGTGGGCCTGTGGCCGCTCGGCATCCTGATCATCTGCACGAGCATCGTCATTCCGGTGGCGAAGATCGTCGGCATGGGCTGGTTCATCGTCTCCGTGCGGCGCCGTTCGCGTCGGCATCTGCGGGTCAAGGCGCATCTGTATCGACTGATCGACGAACTCGGACGATGGTCGTTCGTCGACGTGTTCACGATCGCCGCGTTCGTGCCGCTGATCCAGTTCGACGGCATCGCGTCGGCGAGACCGGCCATCGGCGCCACCGCGTTCGCGCTGGTCGTGTTCCTGACGATGGCCGCTTCGCGCGCATTCGACCCGCGCCTGATGTGGGACGTCCACCCGCGGAGCAAGCGATGAGCGGCACGCGTCCCCGTCGTTCGCAAGCTCAGGTGCGGCGCAGCCCATGGCCCGGCTGGATCTGGGCGGTGCCGATCGCCGCCTTCGCGATGGCCGGATGGCTCGGCGTTCGCGCGCTGACGCATCAGGGCGAGACGGTCACGGTCATCTTCGACAACGCGTACGGCATGAAGCCCGACGATACGATCGTCACGCTGCGCGGCGTGAAGGTCGGCGCGGTCTCGGAGATCACGCTCGCGCCCGATGGCCAGCACGTGCAAGCCGAGCTCAAGATAGATCGCGCCGAGAAAAAGTATCTGCGCAGCGAGACGAAGTTTTTTCTGCGCGGAGCCCACGTGGACCTCAACGACCCAGCGTCGCTCAAAGGCATGTTGTCCGGCCCCGAGATCGTGATGGAGCCCGGACCCGGCAAACCGGCTTCGCGTTTCGACGGAGTCGATCGCCGCCCCGCGCTCGCACCGGGGCACGGCCCGGTCGTCACTTATCTGGTGCGCTTCGACGGTGCGGTCGGCGACCTGAAAAGCGGTGCAGATGTGCAATTGCGCGGTTTCGATGTGGGCACTGTCACCAGCGTGCGGCTGAACTACGACGCACGCACGGGCGCGCTGAGCACCCCGGTGCAGATCGCGCTGAATCCGTCGCAGCTCGGCATCGTCGGCGCGCCGCCGCCGGCCAACGGCGACTGGCGCCCGCTCGTCGACGGCATGCTCGCCCGCCTCGTCGCCACGGGCTTGCGCGCGCGCTTGTCGCAAGATCCGCCGGTCGTCGGCGCGGACAAGATCACCCTCGACTTCGTGCAAGGCGCGCCGGTCGCGACGCTCGCCAGCGAGGGCGACCTGCCCGTCATTCCGAGTGTCGCCGCCGCGAATCTCGACACGACGATGGCCAAGGCCAACGAGGTGATCCAGAAAATCGACGATCTTCCGATCCGGCAAACCGGCGAACAGGTGCGCAGTATCGCCGCGCATATCAACGCGCTCAGTTCCTCGCCGCAAATCAAGGACAGCCTGACGCACATCGACCACTCCGTCGCGCAGATCGATCACACGTTGCAGCAGGTCTCGCCGCAAATCGGTCCGCTCGTCGCGCAACTGCGCGACACGGCGAGCGCGGCCGATCGCACCGTTGCCGCGGCGAACCGTACGTTAGGCGGCGATGCGTCGAGCCAGAATGATCTGCCTGCCGCGATGCAGGAGCTGACCGACACCGCGCGCTCGATTCGGGCACTGGCCGACTATCTGGACCGCCATCCCGAGGCGCTGATCCATGGCAGGCAGCAGGAGACTCAATGATGACGAGGTCCACGCTTCGCATCGGACGCGCCGGCGAGGCATCGCTCACGACGCGCGTTTGGACGGCGGCGTTTGTCGTCTGCGTCGCGGCGATGACGCTCACCGGATGCGGGCACAGCATACCGACGCGCTATGTGACGTTGAACCCGATGCCCGCCGACGCGCCGCCAGCCACGGCGCCGATGCAACCGATTCAGCTGACCGCCGTGCATATTCCGGCGGTGCTCGATCGGCTGGAAGTCGTCACGCTGGCTTCGCAAAACCGCCTGACGATCGACGACAGCGACCGGTGGGGCGCACCGCTCGCTCAGATGATGCGCAAAACGCTTGCCCAGGACTTGCTCACGCGGCTGCCCGCCGGGTCGTTCGTCGTGCCGGACGCGCCCGCGCCACCCGGCACGCGCAGGCTGGTCGTCACCGTACTGAACGCGACGGCCAACGCGAGCGGCACGCTGACCTTGCAGGCGGAATGGACCCTGTTGAACGGGCATTCGGATCAGGTGCCACTGCGGCAGCAGGTGACGCTCGACTCCGCGATGGACGGACACGATGCGTTCGCGCAGGCGGCCGCGTTGAGCCGCATTCTCGCCGACCTGGCCGACCGGATCGCGGCATCGGTCGTCGCGCATTGACCGAAGGGTTCGAGCCCGCCGCTGCGCCGATCACGCGATGCCGCTACCGCCCTTCTTTGCGGAAGGCCGGTCGAAACGCTGCTCGACGACGCGTGTTCCCCATTGCTCCCCTTCCGATTCTTCGCTCAGCCGAAAACCGAATGACTGGTACAGATGACGCGCCGCGTCGAGCCCCTGGAAAGTCCATAGATAGGTTTCGTCAAAGCGCTCGTCGACGAAACGCATCGCATGCGCCAGCAATTGCCGTCCGATCCCGGAGCCGCGCAACGAATCGTCGACGATGAACCAGCGCAAATGCGCGACACCGGTGTCGTTATCCCCATCGATCACGACAGACGCGAGCGTGCGGCCGTTTTCGACGTAAAGCCAAAGCCCTTTCCCTTCGGCCGGCAATGCGCCCGCGAACTCCGCCAGTTCCGTCGCGACCTTCTTCTCGAAGAAGGCGCCGAAACCCCAGTGCCGCGCGTAATAGCGCCCGTGCAGACTCGCGATATCGCCGATGCAGCCGGGTTGGTAGCCTTCCACGATGCCTGCGGACCCCGCTTCCGTTGCAGGAAGCTTGCTGACCTCATCATGCGCAAGAGCGTCCGCATAAAGCGCGAGAGAACGGACCAGCGCCTGCTGGTCGGCGGGAACCATGCGCCGCAGCGCGCCGGACACGCGATCGGTCGCGAACCGGTCGATCTTCTTGCGCAGCTTCTGACCTTCGGCCGTCAGGTGCAACTCGGAAGAACGGGCATCGTCGGCGCAGACCGTACGCTCGACCAGTCCGCTCGCTTCGAGCTTTGCGATCTGCCGGCTCGTATTCGATTTGTCGAGCCGCAGGATGGTCGCCAGATCCTTGGCGCTGATGCCCGGCGACATGCCGATCTCGATCACCGCATGCACAGCCGAGGGCGCCAGATCGCTATCGGCGAGCGTCGTGCACATGAAACCAAGCTCGCGAACCAGGCGGCGGGAAAACTCCCGCAGTTCGAGAATCGTCGTGTCGCGAGGCTTGGCGGGGGCTTCGATCAGATCCATGATGACGCTCGCATATCCGTTGCGTTGCGCAATCAATATAGTTGCGGCCCGCAACTTAAGCAAACGCCAAATTGCAGTCGGGATCGTTGCAACGCGGCATCCAGATGAAAAAAGCCGGGCTCGAACGAACCCGGCTTGCTTCTTCGTTGCGCGCCTTCGATGCCTGGCCTTTAAACGGCGTCGGGTACCTGGCGGGTCTTCAGAAACTCTTCGAGCGTCTCACCACGCATGCTCGCGTACACGCCGAGATTGGTGATCTTCACCACGCGCGCGAACTTCTCGAGCACGAAGAAAGACACCCCATAACGGATCAGACCGATCCAGTCGGTGTTGTCGACCAGCGCGCGCTCTTCCGGCGTCAGGCCGGCCGCATCGTAAGCGGCGGTGCGATTTTCGAGCCACAGCGCCCGCGCCGACGCTTCGCGCATCTGCCAGAAAAAGCGGTTCAGGCGCATCGCCTTCATGCTTTGGCGGATATCGAACGGATACGTGCCGGTCAATTCTTCGACGCCAACCAGTTGCGGATTCATTACGCCACCTCTCCTTCGTAGATCGTCACGGCCATCGCGGTGCTGGTCGCAAGGTAGTAGCTGCGATGCAACTCGCGGACCTTCTGGCCGAGCGCGCCGCGCATTGCGAGCCACATGATCGTCTCGACGCTTTCCGCGCCGCCCAGGCGCACGTAGTCGACGTGCTTCATCCTGGCAAGACGCTCCGGATCGTTGACGATCAGGTCGAGGAACTCCATGTCCCATTCGGTGTTGTTGAAGCCGCTGCGCTCGCCATGCACCTGGTGCGACAGCCCGCCCGTGCCGACCACCACGACCTTAAGATCCTGTTCGAACGATTCGATCGCACGACGCAGCGCCTGGCCGAGCCGGTAGCAGCGATTCGCGGTGGGCAGCGGATACTGCAGCACGTTGACTTCGAGCGGCACCAGTGACAGCGGCCAGCCGCCCTGATGCGGCAGCATCAGCGACAGCGGCGAATTGACGCCGTGATCGAGCGGCCGCTCCTGGAAGACGGTCAGATCGAACTCGTCGGCGACCAGTTGCTCGACGATATGGATCGCCAGATCCGGGTGGCCGGCGATGTCCGGCAGCGGACGCTTGCCCGCGCCTTCATCGGCGAATTCGTGGTTGGGCGACACACCCAGCGCGAAAGTCGGATAGCAATCGAAGAAGAAGCTGTTCGCGTGGTCGTTGTAGAACATCACCATCACGTCGGGCTTCTGCTCGGCCAGCCACTGCGCCACCGGTTCATAACCCTTGAACATCGGCGCCCATGCCGGTTCATTCTGCTTGCCCTTGTCGTACGCCAACCCGATCGTGGGTACATGGGACGTGCCGATACCACCAATGATCCTTGCCATATTCGTTCTCTTCCGTCACTTCGTGCTGCTGCCAATCGGATAGGTCGCCTGGCGTACCGCGCTAGTCACCGCGACCGTCTTGGGATACAAAGATAGAAATTGTGCCTCGATACGTGAAGCACGGGTATACCTCAGGCTGCACCGGGATGATGGGTAAAAACCCGGTATTCTGGCGCCCGGCGAGCCGATGAACACCGCCGCGACCCACGCCGCGCAGGGCTCCCTCGGTATCCCAAGCCCGTGTGGCGAGCCTTTCGCGGCCTCCTCGCGCCTCGGCACGCGATAAATAAAACAGATGACCTCGAAAACAACTCGCAACGCACTTTTTCAACGCTTGGAGCGGTGCTGCGCGCGTGGCTATACTGCGGTGCTTCCGACGAGCGACGAAACGATGAACGAGACGACCCAGCAAGCGATTGTGCAGACCCTACGCGAAAAGATCCTGTCGGGCGAATTGTCGCCCGGGCAGCGGCTCGTCGAAGCACAGCTCGCGCAATGGCTCGGCGTGTCGCGCACGCCGCTGCGTTATGCGTTGAGCGTGCTGTCGTCCGAAGGCCTGCTCGATCGTTCGGGCTCGCGCGGCTATGTGGTGCGCCGCTTCAGCGTGCGTGACGTCCTCGATGCGATCGACGTGCGCGGCGTGCTCGAAGGACTCGCCGCGCGCTCGGTGGCCGAAAACGGCATGAGCGCGGCGCTCGCCGCCGCGCTCGACGAATGCCTGCGCGAAGGCGACGAAATCTTCGAGCAAAAGCACCTGAAGCCAGGAGACGACGCGCGCTACGCACAGATGAACGGCCGCTTTCATGCGCTGATCGTCGAAGCGGCGCAGAACCAGGCGATCACGGCCGCGCTCAGCCTGAACGACAAAGTGCCGTTCGTGTCGCCGTTCACGATCGCGTTCGACGAAGCCGCACGCGAGCGTCAGTTCATGATGCTGATGTACGCGCATCGCCAGCATCACGCGATCGTCGACGCGCTGAAGCAACGCGAAGGCGCGCGCGTCGATGCGTTGATGAAGGAGCACACGCACATCTCGAAGGAGAGTCTGAATCTGTCGCTGCCATCGTTGCATCTGATCGCGGGCGCAGCATGAGCAACGACGCACTTTCCGCCGAAACCAGCCAGGCGGCCGCCAAAGCGCCGCTGTCGGTCAGCAGCAAGGACCTGCTCAATCTCGCGCAATTGCGCGCCTTCCGGCTCGTCGCTGACATGGGTAGCGCAACGCGTGCGGCGGCTGCGCTGTTTCGCGCGCAGTCGGCGGTCACGCGCTCCGTGCAGGAGCTCGAGTCGGCGCTCGGCGTGCCGCTGTTCGATCGCGGTCCTTCGGGCATGCTGCCCACGCCGGTCGGCCGCGCGGTGCTGCATCGCTGCGAGCGGATCTTCGCTGAACTCGAAGAGCTCGCGCAATGGTGCGCCGCGCGACAGACGCGCCGCCGGTCCGTATCGGAGGGCGCATTGCCCGCGTACCTGCTCAACACGCGGCGCCTGCAACTGTTCGCCGCGCTCGCGCGGCATCGGCATATGCCGAGCGCGGCAAAAACCTTCGGCATCAGCCAGCCCGCGGTGAGCGCCGCGATCCGCGTACTCGAAAGCGGCTCGGGACTGAGCCTGTTCCATCGCAGCCCGCGCGGCATCCTGCTGACGGCCGAAGGCGAAACGTTCCTGCTGCACGTACGCCGCGCATTGAACGAACTGCGACACATCCCCGACGATATCGCCGCATTGCACGGCAAGATTCAGGGCTCGGTGACGGTCGGCGCGTTGCCGCTCGGACGCACGCTGATCCTGCCGAAGGCGATCGCGCGAATGACCTCGGAGAATCCGGGCGTGCTCGTGGTCACCGACGAGAGCGCGTACGAGACGCTGGTGGCCGGTCTGCGCGCGGGCGACATCGACTTCATTCTCGGCGCACTGCGCGAGAACGACGCGACGAGCGGCCTGAAAAACGAGCGGCTGATGTCGGAAAACATGGTGGTGCTGGTGCGCCGCGGTCATCCGCTGACTCAAGCGCACAATCTGACCATCATGGGTCTGCGCGACGCGCAATGGATTCTGCCGCGCAGCAACGCGCCGGCGCGTGCGCTGTTCGAAACGCAATTCAAGCGGATGAAGGTAAAGCCGCCTCTGCCGACCGTCGAGACCGCCGACCTCGCGGTGATTCGCGGGCTGCTGCTCGGCACCGACATGGCGGCGGCGTTGTCGGCGCAGCAGCTGCATCACGAGATTCAATCCGGCCAACTGGTGGCGCTCGACGTACCGCTGCACAACACGCGGCGCGAGATCGGCCTGACGATGCGCGCGGCGGGTACGCCGTCGCCGGCCGCGCGCGCTTTGATCGACGCGATCCGGCTGTCGGTCGTCGATGTGACGCGCACGGTCAGTATCGACTCGACCTGAGCGTTTCCATCGATCTCGCAGGCTGTCGGAAAACGCGCGCCAGTCGAACGGCGCCGGCAGCGTGCCGTAGTCCCGCGTCACGCAGCGTCCGCGAAAAGCGTGCCAGTTCCGCGGTGAATCGCATGCGGAAATAGCATAGCGAATGACGCGCAAATGAAGCATCGCCGTATCATCTTCGGCGGCAATTCTCCGACAATAGAAGAGCGCGCACATCACCACGCGAAGTCTCATCGACAGCCGGAGAAAACGTAATGAACAAACGCCAGTTCCTGACCAGCGCCACGGTGTTGGGCGCGGCGGTCGCGCCCGCATTCGGCGCAAAGCGTGAGCATGCCGAATGCGCGCCGTCTCCAGTTCTCCTGACGATCTCCGGTGCGATCAGGAACCGCAATCGCGGCGCGCTCAATCCGGCTTTCGATCAACTGCTGGCGAAGCACCAGGTGAAGTTTTCGCAAGCGTATGGGGTCGATCTGCCGTTGCTCGCGAGCATGAAGTCCGTGACGATCCATCCGACGATCGAATACGATGCGCACCTGCATACGTTCAGCGGCCCGCTGCTGACCGACGTGCTCGCGCATATCGGCGCGCCGGATGCAGGCAGCACGCAAATCGTCATGCACGCGGTCGACGGCTACGCGGTGCAGACGACGCTCGACAAGGTGCGCGAGTATCACTTCATCGTCGCGACGCAAATGGACGGCAAGCCGCTCGCGCTCGGTGGCGTGGGGCCGTTATGGGCGATCTACGACGCGGATCAGATTCCCGAACTCGCGGCCAGGCCGCTGAAGGACCGCTTCGAATTGTCGCCGTGGGGCCTGTATCACATGCAGCTCACCGAGGCGTCATAGCGCGCCGCCGAATCGCTCGACGCACGCCTGCCGCACGCGCTCGACCGAGCTAGCCCAGTCTTCCCCTGGCGCGCGCCGGAACAGACCCAGCGTGTGCGGATACCACGGCGAATCGTCGCGCTCATGCATCCAGCGCCAGTCCACATCTCTTTCGGGCAACATCACCCAGCACGGTTTGCCGAGCGATGCGACCAGATGCGCGATCGACGTATCGACGTATCGACGCAGATCACCAGATCGAGTTGCGCGACGACCGCCGCGCTGTCCGCGAAGTCCGTCACGCGCGCGCCGAGATCGAGCAGCGGCTGCGCGAGCGGCGGGGTGCGCGCTTCGTCCTCGCCCTGCCCCTTCTGCAAGCTCACGAAGTCCAGGCCCGGCACGCTCCACAGCGGCGCGAGCGTGGCGAGCGACGGCAGCGAGCGACGGCAGCGAGCGATTTGCGTCGTTATGATGCTTCGCGTTGCCCTTCCAGACCAGACCGACCCGGTGGCCGGGCGGCAGCGCGTCGAGCGTGGAGCGCCAGTATTCGATGAGCGCGGGTTCCGCGCTCAGTCGCGTGGGGCGCGGAAGCGTATCCAGCGTCGTGCGTAGATGCAGCGGCACGCTCAGCGGACTGGTCCAGCAATCGTAGGTCGCGACGCGCGTGAGCGCTCCGTGGTGGTCGAGCACCGCATCGACGCCATCCACCTTCGCGATCAGCCGATGCAACGCCGGCGCACACGCAAACGCGATATGCGCGGCCCCCAGCGCCTTCAACAGCGGAACATAGCGGCTGAATTGCAGCATGTCGCCGAGGCCGTCTGCCTGCCACAGCAGCACCGAGGTCGCGCAGCACGATGCCATGGTTGAAGTGCCCCTCGGCGTGGTCGGGGTGAATCGTGACCGCCTGCCGAAACGCCGCCTCCGCTTCGGCACGATAACCGAGCCCGTAAAGCACGTTGCCGAGTTGATAATGCGCGTTCGCGTCGAGCGGGCGCAGCGCCACCAATCGCTGATACGTCGATTTAGCGGCCGACAGGCGGCCGAGCGAACCGAATAGCGAGCCGGTCTAATCCCCCGCTATACCTGACATTACGAATGAAAGGATCGTGCGGTGATGCTAGAATCGCCCCCGTCTTTTCCTCGACGCTCATGACTCGACGCTCCCGCAACCACCTGACCGCATGGCTTGGCCTCGTCGCCATGTGGCTCGTCGTGTTCGCGCCGCTCATCAGTCAGTTGCTCGAATCGGGCCGCACTCACGAGCCGATTGCCGCGCTGTGTTCGGCGCTTCATCCGAGCGGCGCGAGCGATATCAGCAATGCGAGCGTCGTCGCTCAAGCCAGTTCCGCCACCGTGCATCTAAGCCACGACGATGCATTCGGCGCGTGCGGCTACTGTCATCTGCTCGAACATCACGTCGCGATGCCGACGCTCGCTGCCGCCGAGCCGCCGGCAGCGCTACCGCTGGCCGGCACCGCGCCGCCCACGCTGTCCACCCGCTTCACGCCACTGGGCGCGTTCCCGTCGGGACGTCCGCGCGCGCCACCTGTCGTTTCCTGATCGCTGCCGGTTCTGATCGCGCCTTCGTCGTTCACGTCGACGAAGCCTGCGATTGCCTGTTCAATGCATCGAGGAAACGTTCATGTTCAACTTCGCGCTGCGAAGGCTGTCTTTTTGCGTCCGTCGTGACGCTGTCTGTTCCGCTCATCGCGCGGTTCGTCGTTCCGTTCGCTGGCCCGCGCTCGTGCCTGCTTTCGTGCCTGCTTTTGTCGCCATACAGGCGCATGCCGCCGACGCCGACGCCGATGCGACGTTGCCCGCCGTCAGCGTCAATGCGAGCGCAAGTGCAAGCGCTACACCACGCGCCGTCGACCCGAACCTGCCCGCCACCGTCGAAACCGTCACGCGCGATCAGTTCGCGAACTGGAACGTCGTCAACACCGAGGACGTGCTCAAGTACATGCCGAACCTCGCGGTACGCAAGCGCTTCATCGGCGATCTGAATTCGATCATCGCGGTGCGCGGCACCAGCAATACGCAGAGCGCGCGCGGCCTCGTCTATGCGGACGGTTTGCTGCTCAGCAACCTGCTCGGCAATAGCTATTCGTTTCCGCCGCGCTGGTCGATGGTGTATCCCGACCAGATCCAGCAGGTCGACGTAATCTACGGGCCGTTTTCCGCGCTGTACCCCGGCAACTCTTTAGGCGCGACCGTGCTCATCAGCACGCGCATGCCGAAGCAGTTCGAGGCCAGCGCCGACGTCAAGGCATTCACGCAGCACTTCAGCCTGTTCGGCGTGAACCAGAGTTTCAACGGCAGCGAAGCGAGCGCGTCGCTCGGCGATCGGATCGGCAAGTTCTCATACCTGCTCGGCGTCAATCATCTCGAGAACACGAGTCAGCCGCTGCAATTCGCGACGCTCGCGCAATCGACCACGCCCGCGAAGGCCGGCGACACGCCCGTCACCGGCGCCCATTTCTACGACAACCAGACCGATACGCCGACGGCCGTGCTCGGCGTGAACGGCGAAGGCATCGAGCACACGGTGCAGGACCAGTTCAAGCTGAAGATGCAGTACGACTTCACGCCGACGCTGCAGGGCGGCTTCACGCTCGGCTACCGGCACCAGACCTACAACAGCGAAACCTCGACCTTCCTGCGCGACCCGGACGGCAACCCGGTCTACAGCGGCAACGTATCGATCAACGGCTACCACTACGCGATTCCGGCGGCCGCGTTTGCACCGAGTCTCGGGCACAGCGAGAACTGGCTCTACGGCGTGTCGCTGAAAACGCGCAACGCGACCGGTTGGAACGGCGAGGCAATTGCGTCGTATTACGACATCGGCAATAGCGTCGCACGCACCGCGAATGCCGGCGGCCCGGGCAATGGACCCGGCACTGTGCTGTTCGGCCACGGCACCGGGTGGAAGACGCTGGACCTGCGCGGCACCTACACGCCCGCGACGAACCAGCCGGGGCTAGCCAATCACGCACTGAGCTTCGGCTACCACTACGACAACTACTTCGTCGACAACCAGACCTACCACACGCTGGCTTGGCGCGACGGCGACGCGGCCTCGTTCGCCAACGCATTCACCGGCAAGACGCAGACGCAAGCTCTTTACGCGCAGGACGCATGGCGCTTTCTGCCGCGCTGGAAGCTCGTCTACGGCGTGCGCTATGAAGACTGGCAAGCCTACGACGGCGCACAGTCGCTGCCCGGCACGACGATTCCGTACAGCGACGCCAGCCAGCGTCACTTTTCGCCGAAGGCGTCGCTGTCGTTTGATGTCAGCGACGATCTGACTTTGCGCGCGTCGATCGGGCGCGCCTATCGCTTTCCGACCGCGAGCGAACTGTTCCAGGGGCAATTCAATGGCTCTGCGATCGTCAACAACAATCCGCATTTGCAGCCTGAAGACGATCTGTCGACAGAATTGAGCGCCGAATGGGCGCACTGGAATGGCGTGTTCCGCTTGTCGCTGTTTCAGGACGACGTAAAGAACACGATCTTCAGTCAGACCGACACCACCGTGATCCCGAACGTGACGAACTTCCAGAACATCGGCAAGGTTCGCTCGCGCGGCGTCGAAACGAGCTATTCGGGCGAGGACGTATTCGTGCGCGGACTCGATCTGCTCGCGAGCGTCGCGTACACGCAGTCGAAGATCCTCGAGAACGCTCAGAATCCGGCCTCGGTCGGCAAGTACTTTTACCGCATTCCGCTGTGGCGCGCGAATCTCGCCGCGACGTATCACTTCGACGCGCGAGCGGCGCTGACGCTCGCCGCGCGCTACTCGGGCCGTCAGTACAACACGCTGACGAATACCGACACGAACCCCAACGTGTTCGGCGGCACCAGCACCTACACGGTCGCCGACGCGAAGTTCACGTTCAAGCCGACGAAGCTCAGCGAACTCGGCATCGGCGTCGACAACCTGTTCGACGCGCGCTACTTCGTCTATCACCCGTATCCGGGCCGCACGCTTTATGTCGAAGCGAAGCTGCGTCTCTGAGCAACCCATCGCCCCATTGCCCGACGAGGATTTCATGTCCACGACTCCAACCGCCGAACCCGGACGTGCGCAGAACGGTGCGACCGCTGCCGCCACCAGCGGCCCCGCACATCCAGGCTATAGAACACTGTGGCGCTGGCATTTTTACGCGGGCCTCTTCGTGATGCCGTTTCTGCTCGTGCTCGCCATCACCGGCACGCTGTATTGCTTCCAGCCACAGATCGAGCCGCTGCTGTATCGGCAGCAGATGGTCGTCGCACCGCAAGCGGTGCCGAGACTGCCCGACAACGTGCTGCTCGCGCGAGCGCGCGCGGCGATGCCGCCCAGTTCGGTCGCGACGACCGCAGCGATCACACGCGATCCGCAACGCAGCGCCGAATTCGTGTTTCGGCTCGCGGACGGCACGCAGCAGAGCGTCTATCTGAATCCGTACAACGGCGAGGTGCTGGGCACGCTGAGCGTCGAGCGCCGCTTGATGCAGGTGGATCGCATGATTCATCGCAAGCTGCTGCTCGGCAAGCCCGGCGAGCTACTGATGGAACTGGCCGCATGCTGGACGCTCGTGATGATCGGCACCGGCATCGCGCTATGGTGGCCGCGCGGCAGAACGACCGCGCGCGCTGTGCTGCTGCCGCGCCTCGCGCTGAAGGGACGTCCGCTATGGAAAAGTCTTCACGCGGTGATGGGCATCTGGCTCGCGCTGGGCGCGCTGGCGTTCGTGTTGACCGGTCTGCCGTGGACCGGCTCGTGGGGCAAGCAGTTCAAGGCGTTTGCGACCGCGACGAAGCTGGGCGCGCCGCCGGGTGCGTGGGGCGGGTTGCCATTGCGCTCCAGCGTGCCGGGAGCGCAGCCGGATCACGCCGACCACGCGAGACGTATGAGCGAGCATGCCACGCATACCGACATGGACTCGATGCCCGGCATGGTAATGGATGACCTGCCGTTGCCGCTCACGCCGTGGGCCGCAGGCAACTCCAGCGTGCCCTCTTCCTCGGCCAGCGACGCGGCACAGCCTCTGTCGCTCGGCCATATCGTCGCGCTCGCCGCATCGCTCGGCATCACGGACGGCTACAGCATCGTGCTGCCGACCTCCGCAACCGGCGTCTACACGCTTTCCTGGTTCCCCGCGAATCCGCGAGACGAACGCACGCTGTACGTCGATCAATACAGCGGCGCGATCCTGAAGGACATCCGCTACAGCGATTACGGCGCGATCGCGAAGGCCGTGTCGTACGGCACGTCGTTGCATATGGGTCGCTACTTCGGCGTCGCGAATCAGCTACTGTGCGCGGCCATTTCGCTCGGCCTTGCCGCGCTCGCGGTGACCGGCTGCATGATGTGGTGGAAACGCCGGCCGCAACGCTCGCTCGGCGCGCCGTCGCGCGAGCGCGCCGCACCGCCGATGCGGGGCTGGAAAACCGGCCTCGTGCTGCTCGGCGTCGTGTTCCCGCTGATGGGCGCAACGCTCGTCGCGGTGTTGCTGCTCGACCGGCTGGTTTTCGGCCGCGACTCGCGACCGGAATTGACCGGAGTCGCCTGAGGCCACGGCAAGCCGCGCTCGCCCCCGCTTGCACTTCACGAGCGTTTGCGCTACATTTTGCTCGTTTATGATCGGTTTGCGCCGAAACGGAGACGAGACCTATGCAGCGAACCCGGGAAGAAGCGATCAACGGGCTACTGCCCGAGCAGCGCGAAGCGCTGATTCTGGAGCGGTTGCACACGCATGGTCGCGTGCTCGCGGCCGAGCTTGCCGCTGAGCTGCAGATCTCCGAGCACACGGTGCGCCGCCATCTGCGCGATCTCGCGGATCAGGGCTACTGCAAGCGGGTGTATGGCGGTGCGCTGCTGATGTCGCCCGCCGACAAACCCGCGGCGCTCCGGATGCACGAGGCCGTCGATCGCAAGGCACGCCTTGCCGCGGCGGCCGTATCGATCGTTCGTCCGAAGCAGATCGTGCTGCTCGACGCGGGCTCGACGAACGTCGCGATCGCGGCGTCGCTGCCCGACAACGCCGGCCTGACCGTCGTCACGAATTCGCCCGAGGCCTGCGCGCGGCTGCTGAACCGGCCGGGGATCGACGTGATATTGATCGGCGGCCGCATCGCCGGGGGCGCGGCGGGCTCACTCGGCGCGACCGCGCTGCTGCAGGTCCAGCAGATCCGCGCGGACCTGTGTTTTCTCGGCGCCTGCGCGTTCGATCCCGACGAAGGCGTCGCCGCATTCGACGCAGAGGATGCAGAACTAAAACGCGCAATGGTCAAAGCGAGCGGCCAGATCGCCATCGCGCTGACCTCGGAAAAGCTGATCACGGCGGCGCCGTTCGCGGTAGCGCCTGCCTCGTCGGTCGATCATCTGTTCGTCGAAGCGGACGTACCGGGCGCGCGTATCGCGAGCCTCGAGGCCGTCTGCGATAACGTGATGGTGGCACGCCCATGAACTCACTCGTCAGGGAACGCATCGCGACGCTCGCCGTCTTTCTCGCCAACGGTTTCGGCATCGGCGCATGGGCGGTCGAGGTGCCGCGCATCAAGGAAAGCCTCGCGCTCAGCGACACCTCGCTCGGCATTGCGCTGTTCTGCTTCGCGCTCGGCGCCATCGTCGCGATGCCGCTCGCGGGACAGCTCGCGCCGCGCGTCGGCAGCGGCCGCGCCACCGCGCTGCTCGGCGCGGCATTCGCGATCGTGTTGCCGTTGCCCGCGATCGCGCCCGGCATGCTGACGTTGTGCGTGGTGCTGTTTGCGCTCGGCGCGTCGAACGGCGCGCTCGACGTGTCGATGAACGGACATGCGAGCGCGATCGAAACACGCTGGCGCGCGCCGATCATGTCGTCGTTTCATGCCGCGTGGAGCGCGGGCGGCCTGCTTGGCGCGGCGAGCGGCGCGATGCTGCAGAAAGGCGGCGTCGGCGTCATGGGCGGGCTGCTCGTTCCCGATCTGTTCATCGCGGCCCTGATCATTTTTGCTGCATGGTTTGCGTTGCGCGATATCGGTCCGCGCGCGGCCGCCGCGTCGAGCGGATTCGCATGGCCCGACAGCGCCGTGATGAAACTGGCGCTGCTGGCGTTCATGTGCATGCTCGTGGAAGGCGCGGTGGCCGACTGGAGCGCGGTGTACCTGCGCTCCACGTTGAACCAGGAAGCGAGCATTGCCGCGATCGGCTACTCCGCGTTCGCGTTTTCGATGGCGGCCTGCCGCATCGCAGGCGATGCGTCGGTGCGACGCTTCGGCTCGAGCAAGGTCGTCGCGCTTGGCGGTCTGATCGCGTTCGCCGGACTCGCGCTTGTGCTGAGCCTGCCGACGGTGCTGACCGCGTGCGTCGGCTTCGCGATGGTCGGCATCGGTCTCGCGAATATCGTTCCGGTGATTTTCAGCGCGGCGGGCCGTTCGAGCGCGACGCCGGCGATCGGTGTGTCGATGGCGGCCACGTTTGGCTATGCGGGCTTTCTGGTCGGGCCGCCGCTGATCGGTTTCGGCGCCGGCGTGCTCGGCTTGCGCGCGGCGTTGGGTGTGCTGGTGATGGCCACGCTGATCGTGTCGCTGCTGGGCGGCAAGGCGGTGCGCGGCGCGCAACCCGCTTAGCCAGCGCTATTTCGCTTTCTTGTCGAGCACGGCAAGCGGCTTGCGAACGGGTAACGCATCGCGCCCCGCATGCTGACCCAATGGCCAGCCGAACGCGCCGAGCAGCGAGCTCGGCTGCGTGCCATCGTCGAGACCGGTGGCGGGCCACTCGTGTTTCGCGGGCACCCAGCGCGTGCCGAACACGTGATCCCACATCGGCAATAGCTGCGCGAAGTTGTGGTTGAGATGCTCGGCGCGAATCGAGTGATGCAAGCGGTGATATTGCGGATTGTTGACCCACGCGACGTAGCGGCCGAGGTCCACGCGCAAGTTCAGATGCGCGAAGTAGTTGCCGAACATGAACACGATCGACGTCGCACCGACGATCCACGGCTCGACCTTGAACAGTACGCCGACGAGCGGATAGAGCAGGCAGCCCTTGATGAGCACTTCGATCCAGTGATGCCGCAACGTGATCGTCACGTTGAAATCCACCGCGCTATGGTGCAGCGAATGCAGCTTCCACAGGATGGGCCACGTGTGCTGCAAGCGATGAAACGCGTATTCGAGGCAATCGATCGTCAGCAGTACGATCACGAACGAAGCGAGCGCGCCCCACCCGCGCGACACCAGCACCACCATGCCGCCGCCGAGCGCATTCACGATCGCGACGCTTGCGGCCGCGGTCAGCGGCTTCGTGGCTTCCACCAACGCCAGATACACGCCCGCATACGCCATGTTCAGACGCTGCCCCGCGCGCGATTGCAGCAATGCGGCTGGCCAGCGGCGCTCGAGCAACGCGCCGAGTCCCATCATGACCAGCGCGAGCGCGTAGCCTTGCAGCCACAGGCTCGCGTGGTGCAGCAATGCCGGAAACGGGCTCGACGCTAGCATGGCATCCCCTGATGCAGCGGCTGCATACCGTGTAGATGAGCGTTAGTATGATCTTCGCAGTCCGCCGGTCTGCGCGCAAGCGCCCCTTCGCCCGGGGCCGCCGCGAATTCGGCTGCGCCCGCAAGCACGGAAAAAATGGCGGGGTCATCGCTTCACGCCGTCACGATCGCGAGCGGACGATAGATACTGCCGTATCGTCCGCTCGCGTCGTCGTTGTTTGTCGACATCCGTTTGGTGGTGGCCCCGCCGTACTTCGCGTGTTGCGCCAAGCTCCCCGAGCGCGAATCGCGAAGACGTTTGCTGCCGTCGGCATTTATTCACTGCGTGAAATTCCGGCTGCAACATGTGTAGTTCTTGTGCCGGACTTATTGCAACGGCTATGCCATGCTGGGACGAAGCGTTGCCACGTATGGACGGATGCGTGCCGATGCACTTCGAAGCAGGCCTGATCGCACGCGATGCATCGGAAATGAGACGCTGCGTGAATGCTCCGACGAGTTCGTGCTGGTTCGGACACATCGTTCGACGCGCGCGGGAATACCCGAATGCGGATTGACACGCCGAGGTTTGCGACACGTACCGGGCGGAATCGCCGGCGCGCGATGCGCCGAACGAGTGCCTGGGTCATGCGGACCGACGTGTCGCAAAGTTGAGACGACAAATGGCTTACAGCAGCGCGGTCAATTGCGCGACCCGCAGCTCGAATTGCCGCAATTCATCGGCGGCAAGCGACTTCTTCTGCGGCAGATCGACCTTGAGCGGATCCTGCGGCACATCGTTGACGTGAACCTCGAAGTGCAGATGCGGCCCGGTCGTCCAACCGGACTTGCCGACATAGCCGATCACCTGATCGCGCATCACGCGGCTGCCGGCGCGCAGTCCTTTCGCGAAGTGCGACAGATGCGCGAACGTCGTCGAAAACGATGCGGGGTTCTGAATCACGACCACGTTGCCATAACCGGTCTGACGGCCGATAAAGCGGATCACGCCGCGCGCGGTCGCACGCACGGGTGTGCCGGCCGGCGCAGCAAGGTCGACACCGTCATGACTTTGCCAACGATGCACTACCGGATCGAAGCGGCGCAACGAGAAAGCCGACGACACGCGCGTGAAGTCGAGCGGATAGCGCTCGAACGTAGGCCCCGTGCTGACGTCGTCTTTCGAGTAGTAATGCGGTTGACCTTGCGGATTCTTGTGAAGGAACAGGTCGTGTGCGGTCGAGCCTCGTACGATGCGCACCGCTAACGGTTCATGCGCTGCGTCTTTGCCGTTGTCGCTACTGGTTTCGAATATGGCGCTCACGCGGTCGCCGGCTTGCAGATCGCGCGACAGATCGATCTCGTCGCGAAACGCGCTTGACAGAATCGCTGTTGTGCCCGCATCGATGCCAAGGTTCTGCGCGGCCGCCGCGAAGGTGCGCTCGACCGGCGCTTCCCTCACGGTGAATGTAGGGGCTTGCGCAGCCGGCAGCGCCGGTGCGGATGCCGACGCCGATCTCGGCGTGCGGGCAACGGCCGCCGTCGAGTCCTTGCTCAGAAGCGACACATCCGGTTCGTCGTTGCGCCCGGCGCGTTCATGAGTGACGAGATAGGCAGCGCATACCGAGCTCATTGCACATACGACAATGATTTTGCTGGCGCGCCGCGGCAAAAGACGAGCTACAGATAGAGGCATGTTCAGGAACGACTGTCGACCGTCGCATGCGCAAAAGGCACGCACGACGAGGTGGTTTCGTTGAATCAGCGTCTGCTGGCACTGCGTAAGACGCTGCATGAGGCTCGGGGCAGCCTAGGGTCGCTTTCTTAGGCCAGCCTTAAGCTGCCCCCAAATGAGCCTGCGATGCGGCGAGAGAACGAGCCGGAATATTCGGCCCGGTCGTGCGGAGGTCGGCCGGGTCAAGACAACGACGCAAGCATGTTCGACAGACGCCGGACATGGGCCTTGAATGCATCGCTCGTTTCGCGGTTCGTGGTGGGATTCAGATGCGAGCTTTCGGCGAGTTGCGCCTGCTCGTGAAAGTCGTTGGCGATTCTGCGCTTGATGTCGTCAGGCAGCGACCGCACGATGGAGACCAGCAAAGCCTCTTCGGCATGCAGCATGCCGAGAATCGAATGTGTGTCCATACGAGAACCTCCTGAGGAACATCGTCGGTGCCGGCCGGCAGTGGCGCCGGCGCTCCTCATGTTACCCCGTTGATTCCGCGTCGTTGGACGTGCGGGTTACTCGGCGATCGAATAGCGTGACCGACGGGCGCGCGGCTCTCCTACCTGACGCTCGACGCGCGGACTCGCGCCGCGGATGAACAGGACCGCGCAAAACGCGACCATGGCCCAGATGCAAAGAAAGACGGTCAACGCGCTCATGTCAGCTTTCGGAAAGTCGGGACTACGGGTTAGTACGGTTTGCTGCCGCGTTCGCGGTCAATGCAGCGTGGAGCGCTCGGGCGCACCGAACAGCAATTCATCGATCAGGGCGGTGGTGAACGTCAGCTGCGTTTCGAGCGATTGGCGTGCGGCTTGCGCGCCCGCTTCGTCGCTTCGGGCGACGGCCGCGTGTGCCTGGGTGGCGAGACGCAGAATGGCTTCGGAGCCGCGTTGCAATTCGCGCATTGCGATGTCGTCAGGACGCTGCGCCGGTTGATCCCATTCCGAGGTGGTGAGTTCCGGCAGGTCGGCGTCGAACCGGCGGGGTTTGTTGTGACGGGAAGACATCCGGGGCTCCTGACGGAAAAGCGCGATATACGCGACGGGACGAACTCAGTGTGCGCCGGCCCCCGGCGTTTCAATTCGCCGAACAGAAGCCGAATCTGAAGCTAATCCGGGGGCTTCGAGAAAAACGAGGGTTTTACCGAGCAATCAGCGCTGGCGGGCCGCAAATCCCATCGCCGGGGCGTCGGAATTTGCGGTAGCGGTAGGAAAACGTCTAACTTGTGGACGCGGAAAAGACTCGAGCGGCCTTAAGCTGCCGGAACAACGTCGATGCGCAATGCCTCGCCGCCGGCGGCAATCGCCAGCAGGTGATCGACGTTCGGATGGGCGCCCGGACGGTTGCGCGCGTCGGCCGTATGCTCGGCGAACAGCGCGAGGCCGTGTTCGGCCGCCTTCGCGTCGAGCGCGCCGAACGCGCCGCGCAGGTAGTTGTACACCGCGAGCGAGCCCTGCTTGCCCGGTTTGTTCTCGATGCTGGCGACCACGGCACCGCTGCCGTTGACCAGATCGATGCGCGCGATGCCGTCGATTGCCGGCATTCTGGCGAGATTTTCCTTGAAAACGTTGCTCGGTTCGATCATTGAAACCACTCCTTCCGTTCTAAAAATGCATGGCGGGCCGTATCTTATCCGATGGGCGGCGAGCGGGTGAATCGGCGGTCGCGGCCTGGTTTTCCCAGCGAGACGGAGGATGCGCCTGTGCCTCTTATCCGGGCCAATGCCGCGCTGGCCGCCACGGCCGCAGAAGCCGCGCAAGGCGGCGGAAAGATTGCGGTATTGTGCGCGGCCGAATCCGCGCTCGAATCCAATCGGAAACTCTTCGCGCAATATGCGGTAGAACGTTCCGCGTCAGTGGACATCATTCACGTGCCGCAAGTCTGGACACTGTTTCGCAGCGGTGAAATGGATGCATGCTTTGCGGCGATCGCATCGGCGACGAAAGATGCGTATGCGGCAGGCGCGAGCGTCGTCGCGTTTGCTCATCCGTGGATGGCTCGGGCCGCGGACCTCGCGAGCCAGGCGAGCGAAGACAAGCGGCCCCTCGATAGTGCGCGCGCGGCATTGAATACCGTTATGCGGCGGCTCAACCAGGCGTCAGTTGAAAGGCGTTGATTGATAAGCCGGCACGCGAGCAGCATTCGAACACGCCGAAAAAAAGCCCGCTTACGCGGGCAACCCTTCTCTACGCAGCATCGCCACGCGCCAACATCTTCATCCCTTCGTCGCGCCAAACGTCAAGCCCGCGACAAAATGCTTCTGCATCGCAAAGAACATCATCACCGATGGCAGCGCCGCCAGAATCGATCCCGCCGAAACAAGATTCCACGCGGTCGTCCACTGCCCTTTCAGCGCGGCTACACCGACCGTAATCGGCGCGGCGTCATCGCCTTGCGTCAGACACAGGGCCCAGAAATAGTCGTTCCACACGAACGTGAACACGAGGATCGCCAACGCAGCGAGCGCGGGTCGAATCAGCGGCAGCACGATCCTGAAGAACACGGTCCACTCGTTCGCCCCTTCGATACGCGCCGCCTCGACCAGTTCGAACGGCAGCTGCTTGATGAAGTTACGCAGAAACAGCGCGCAAAAGCCAGTCTGGAACGACACATGAAACAGAATCAGCGCGCTTACGGTATTGAACAGTCCGAGTTGCAACGACAGATCGCGCACCGGGATCATCAACACCTGGATCGGCACGAAGTTGCCCGCGACGAAGGTCGCAAACAACGTCGAATTACCGCGAAAGCGATAGATCGCCAACGCAAAGCCCGCCATCGCCGCGAGTGCGATCGAGCCCACGACCGAAGGCACCGTGATCAGCACGCTGTTCCAGAAGTAATGCAGCATCGGCGACGTCGTCAACGCCTCGCGATAATTATCGAACATCGCGAAGTGCTTCGGCCATCCCCAATAGTTGCCCTCGCTCAGTTCTTCGGTCGAACGCACGGACGTGATCAGCACCGCGATCATCGGTAGCAGCCAGATCACGAGTGCAATCGGCAACGTCAGTTTGTATGCGCGGCGCGTGGCCGGCTTACATTTGTCGATCGGAATCGGAAACATCAGCGGCTCCTTATTGCTCGGCGCGCAGCATCCGCCGCAGGTGATAGACGATGTACACGAGCATGATGCCGAACAGCACCACCGCGATCGCCGCCGAATAGCCGATGCGGTAATACTTGATTGCCTGGTCGTACATGAAATAGGCGAGCACCGTCGAGCTTTCGAACGGACCGCCGCCCGTCATCACCGAAATCAGATCGAAGCTGCGCAGCGCGCCGATGATCGTCACGACGATCGCCATGAACGTGGTGGGCCGCAACTGCGGCAGGATCACGTGCCACAGCATCGACCAGCCCTGCGCGCCTTCCATTCGCGCGGCTTCGATCTGCTCGGCGTTCAACGTGGTCAAGCCGGTCAGATAAAGAATCATGCAGTACGCGGTTTGCGGCCACAGTGCGGCGAACACGATGCCGAACGTCGCATAGCGCGGATCGCCGAGCACCGGTACGCCGTGGCCGAGCATCATCGCGAGCAGGCCGAAGGTCGGATCGTAGAACCATGAAAAGATCAGTCCGACCACGACGCCCGACAACACGAACGGCGCGAAAAACAGCGACTTGACGATCCGGATGCCGGCCACCGCCTGGTTCAGATACAGCGCGACGGCGAGCCCCATTGGCGGTGCGAGCAGGAACAGCACGAGCCAGATCAGGTTGTTCCTCAGCGCCGTATAGAACGTCGGCGTATGGACCAGCTCGATATAGTTCGCGAGGCCGATGAAGGTCGGCTCGGTCATCCCGTCCCAGTTGAAGAAGCTCAGGCGGATCGTCGAGAGAATCGGCCACACCACGTACACGGCCACCATGAAGCAGGCCGGCGCGAGAAACAGGAATGCGGCGCGCCGCTGCCGCCGCGCGGTCGGCGTCGGGCCGCGCCGGCGCGACGCGACTGGTGCGCCGCCCAGCGCACCGCCCGGTGCCGGCAAGCTCGGCCCACCGGGTTCAACAGAACCGTCGACGCTATGACGGCTGACGGAATGCGACACGATCAATCTCCCGATCCGCTGATACAACGCGATGCATCGGACAGCGGCCTTGCGGCCGCCGCCGCTCACTTCTTGTAGATACGCTGACGCGTCTGCTCGAGCTGCGCGAGGATGTCGTCGAGTTTCGACGGATCGGAGACGAACTGCTGCATCCCCTTCATCCCTTCGTCGGCCATTTCCTTTGTCATGTCACGATCGTAGAACTGCGCAATACCGCCCTTCGTATTCGACAGGATCTGGAAGCCGATCTTCGAAATCGGATCTTCCGGCTCCGGCGACTTGCTGTTCGCCGACAACGAGCCGAGTCCCTTTGCGAGTTGCGCGCCGATTTCGGGCGTCTCGACGAATGCAAGGAACGTGTGCGCATCGGCCTTATTCTTCGCTTTCGACGGAATATGCAACGATTCGACCGGTCCATCCTCGGCGGTCGGCACCTTGGAGTCGATGATCGGGAACTGGAAGTAGCCCATTTGCGGCTTCACGTTGTCCGGGAAACCCGCCGCAATGAACGTCCCCATCAGCATCATGGCGGCCTTGCCCTGGAACAGGAACGGCTGCACCGAATCGAGATCGTAGGAGAGTGAATTGTTGATGAAGTAGCCGTCGTCGATCAGCTGCTTCCACGTCGTATAGACCTTCTTCACGCGCGGATCGGTGTACGGAATCTCGCCGGCCATCAGCTTCTGATGAAACGCATTGCCGTTCAGACGCAGATCAAGGTAATCGAACCAGCCGGCCAGCGTCCAAGCATCGCGGCCCGCCACTGCGATCGGCGTAATGCCGGCAGCCTTCAGCTTTTTCGCAGCGTCGAGAAACTCGTCCCAAGTTTTCGGCTCGCCCTTGATGCCGGCCTTGTCGAACAGGTCCTTGCGATAAAACATCCCCCACGAGTAGTACACGGTCGGCGCGGCATACTGCTTGCCCTTGTACGACGATGCTTCCTTCGTCGACGCATACATGTCGTTCCAGCCGTTCTTCTGCCAGTCGCCGGTCAGATCCTCGAACAGGCCGCGCTGCGCGTAATACGCCATACGCTCGCCGTCGTGCCAGTTGACGATATCGGGCGCGACAGTCGAAAGCCAACCCGGCAACTGGACCTTGTAAGCCTCTTCGTCGATGAACGACACCTTCACGTCGATCCCGGGATGCGCCTTCTTGAACTCGTCGACCACCTGCTGCCACACCGCGCGCTGGCTCGCGCCCTTGAACGCGATGTTCATCGCGAGCGTGCTCGCCTGAGCGGTGCTGACGACCGTGGTCCCCGCGGCAACCGCGGCCAGCGCGAGCGCCACCAGAATCTTGCGTGGTTTCAGTTTCATCCTGACTGTCTCCTTCATTCCATGGTTTTTACGTCGTTGTCGCTTCTGTTTCGAATGACTGCGTGGAATTGCCTGGGCCAGACTTCAATTACGAGCGGTAGACCGCTACCCCTTGCGGCGCCACCTCCCGGGAGCCGATCACGAATGCGTCGTCGGAAATGTTGTCGAGCGTGTGGGTTCGATCGCCGTAGTTGAACACATAGGTCAGTGCGCCGCGACGGCTGAAGCGCACGCTGTCGCCGAGCGCCTGCGTTTCGAGGCCCGCTTCCTGCGCGATCCGCGCGAACAGGCGCACGGTCAATGCGTCGTCGAACAGGCTCGCGAGGTAGTGGAACACGCCGCTTCGCACGTACGCGGGATGACCGTCCGCGAAACGCGCGCGCACGTCGAATGAGGATGATGCATCGCTGTCGATGAAATCGCGCCAGTGTCGCGCGAAGCCATCGGCCGTACTGCCCTGCTGGTCCAGCATCACCGCTTCGGTCACGTTCGGCCGCATCGATTCGACGCGCCATACGCGCAGCGGCAACACCGACGTCAATGCGCCCGGCGGCAGATTCGATGGAATCCGCAGGTCGCGCGTCTTCGAGCCGGTGCGTGGGCCGAGCACGACTTGCGCGCCCGAGCGTGCGAGACGTTCCGCGAAATCGTCGGGCACGACCGGCAGCGGCGGCACGACGACGAGGCTATAGCCATCGAACGATGCATCGGCCGGCACGACATCGACGTCGAACCCGAGCGCGCGCAAAGCCGAGTAGTACTCGAACGCGAAGCGCGGATAGTGAAAATCCGCGCCCTGCGGATGAATCTCGAACAGCCACTTCGCTTCGTAGTCGTAGACAAGCGCGACTTTCGAGCGGATCGACGCATTCGCATCGGCAGTCGCGGCGAGCACCGTCTGGATTTCCGACGCCACCTGCGAGGCTTCATTGCCGCCGACGTCGAGCCGGTTATCGGGCGTATTGAGCCCCGCATGCATCTGCTCCTGCGCGAACGGCGCCTGCCGCCAGCGGAAATACGACACGCAGCCCGCGCCGTGCGCGAAAGCTTCCCAGCTCCACAGCCGCACCATGCCCGGCAGCGGCGCCGGATTCCACTGCGCCCAGTTCACCGGTCCCGGCTGCTGCTCCATCACCCACAGCGGCAGCTTCGACATGCCGCGATACACGTCGTGATTGAACGACGCGAAATCCGGATGACCGGTGCGCAACCAGCGCGCCTTGATCTCCGGCGCGAACCACTGCTCTTCGAGCGCGCCGAGCGGATAGCTGTCCCACGTCGCGACGTCGAGATCGGCCGCGACCTTGTAGTGATCGAACTCGGTGAAAAGCTGCATGAAGTTGTGCGCGACCGGCCGCCCCGGCGAATGCGAGCGAATGATCTCGACCTGCATGCGGTTGTAGCGCGCCACTTCGTCGGATGCGAAGCGCCGGTAGTCGAGCCGATGCGAAGGATGCGCCTCGGTCACGGTGCCGACCGGTGCGTCGATTTCCTCGAAGCTGCGGTACTCCATGCTCCAGAACACCGTGCCCCATGCTTCGTTCAACGCCTGGATCGTGCGATAACGCGCCTTCAGCCACTCGCGAAAGCGCGTGACCGCGGCCGGCGAATAGCTGACCACCGTGTAATGACAGCCGAATTCGTTATCGGTCTGCCAGAAAGCGACCGCCGGATGCTTGCCGTAGCGCTCGGCCACCGCCGTGCAGATACGGCGCGACGCGTCGAAATACACGGGTGACGAGAAGTCGTAATGACGCCGCGAGCCAAACGCGCGTGGGCGTCCATCGGCGCCGACCGGCAGGATATCCGGATGACGATCGATCAGCCACTTCGGCGGCGTCGCCGTCGGCGTACACATGACGACCTTCAGGCCAGCCGCGCCGAGCACGTCGACGGCGCGATCGAGCCAGCCCCAATCGTATTCGCCGGGCGCCGGCTCGATCCGGCTCCACGCGAATTCTCCAATCCGCACCTGCTCGATGCCGAGCGCTTTCATCCGGCGCGCGTCGTCTTTCCACATCGACTCGGGCCAGTGCTCCGGGTAATAACAGACTCCTAAACGCATCCCTGTGTCCCCAATGTTCTTCAAGCGTAGTGTTCGACGGATTCGAGCGACGCGGCCGCGAAGCCGTCCTCGGTAAACAGATGAGAGGCGGTACGCGGCACCCGCAGGTTTGCGCGATCGCCCGGAGCGAGGCGCGTGTTGCCCGGCGCCTTGGCGATCAGCACGGCCCCGCCGGGTTGATCGAGGTGCACGTAGCTGTGTTCGCCAAGCTGCTCGACGAGCGATACGGTGCGCGCGAGCACGCCGTCTTGCGACGCGGCCGATGCATCGACGAACTCCAGATGCTCGGGACGCACGCCAAGCGTGACCGGCTGCGCTGACTGCAAGCCCGCGCTGCTGACCGGCACGCGCACGTTCTCGCCGGTGTGATCGAGCGTGACGAGCACGCCTTGCGCATCGAGCGAGGCCACCCTGCCCGGCAGGAAATTCATTCGCGGGGAGCCGATAAAGCCGGCCACGAAGCGGCTTTTCGGGCGGTGATACAACTCGAGCGGCGCGCCGATCTGCGCGATGCTGCCGTAGCGCTCGGTGTCTTTGCCCGAATGCAGCAGCACGATCTTGTCGGCGAGCGTCATCGCTTCGATCTGATCGTGCGTCACGTAGACCACGCTCGCCTTCGCGAACTGCTTATGCAGGCGTGCGATCTCGACGCGCGTTTGTCCGCGCAAGGTTGCATCGAGATTGGACAGCGGTTCGTCGAACAGAAACACGCCGGGCTCGCGCACGATCGCGCGGCCGATCGCGACGCGCTGCCGCTGCCCGCCCGACAGCGCCTTCGGCTTGCGCTCGAGCAGTGCCTCGAGTTGCAGGATGCGCGCAGCTTCACGCACCTTGCGCTCGATTTCATCCTTCGGGGTCTTCGCGAGTTTCAGGCCGAACGCCATGTTCTCGAACACGCTCATGTGCGGAAACAGCGCATAGCTCTGGAACACCATCGCGACGCCGCGTTGCGCGGCCGGCACGTCGTTGACGATCTTCCCGCCGATCGACAGGTCGCCGTCGGTTACATCCTCCAGTCCGGCGATCATGCGCAGCAGCGTGGACTTGCCGCAGCCCGACGGGCCGAGAAACACGCAGAACTCGTTTTCGCCGATGTCCAGATCGACGTTGCGAATCACTGGCGCACCGTCGCCATACGCCTTCTGCACGCCTCGTAACGAAATGCTCGCCATTGCATCGACTCCGTGATTTAATCGGCGCGAAGTCGGAGATTAAGCGCTTAATCAGCGCGACCGAAAAATCGATCGCAAGGCGATCGTTGGGTCTGTCTCCGATATCGTTTTGTACTTGGTTCGAGGGCAGATGTTGCCGCGCCTCGCGGCGCGATGCAAATGCCGGACAGCCATCCCAAATACTGACCTTACCATGCCTACACTCAGCGAAGTCGCGCGTCATGCCGGCGTTACGCCAGCCACGGTGTCCAACGTGCTGCGCAATCGCGGCCGCGTCGGCGAAACGACCCGGCAACGCGTGCTCGATGCAGTCGCGACGCTCGGCTATCGCCCGCATCTTGCCGCGCGCGCGCTTGCCGAAGGCCGCGCGCCGACGCTTGCGCTGATGGTGTCGAGCATCGCGAATCCGTTCTATCCGGAGTTCGCGCTCGCGGTCGAACGCGCCGCGCGCGCGAGCGGCCACTTCGTGATCATCTGCAATACGAACGAGGATCCGCTGACTGGCCGCGCGTATCTCGACCAGATCGCCGGCACCTTGTCCGAAGGTGTGCTCGTGACCAACGCGAACCTCGATTTCGCCGATCTGCACAAGACCGAAGCGCGCGGCACGCCGGTCGTGCTGTGCATGTGGGAGCGGCCCAGCGAGCCGCCCGGGTTGCCGTGCGTCGCGGTCGATTTCCGGCTGGCCGGCAAACTGGCCGCCGAGCACCTGCTCGAACTCGGGCATCGGCGCATTGGTGCGATCGTCGGCAGCAAGGCCTCGGGTATTCACGCGACGCGCTACGAAGGTTTCGTCGACGCATTGCGCGCAGCCGGCGTGACGAAGAACCGCGTGCGGCATGGCCTCGACACGATCCACGGCGGCTACATTGCGGCGCGCGCGCTGCTCGAAGCCGATCCGCAACTAAGCGCGATCTTCGTGACCAACGACCTGCCCGCGCTCGGCGCAATGCACGCGGCGGCGGACCTCGGCCTGCGCGTGCCGCACGATCTGTCGGTGATCGGCATCACCGACATCCAGCTCGCGCGCGAGTCGCGTCCCGCGCTGACGACGGTGGCGGTACCGACGGTCGAGGTCGCAGGACTTGCAGTGGAACTGCTGCGCGAACTGATCGAGACATCGTACGGACAAGCCGGACGCGCCGTAGGGGATGTGCCGGCGAACGTGCCGATGCGGATTTCGTCCGAGCCGAAACTGGTCGTGCGCGCATCGACGGCCGCGCCCCGCTCGCGTTGATGTGGCAGTAGCAGCCGCGACGCAACGTTGCGGCCGACGAGGTTCGGCCATCAACTCGCGTGACGCGGCACGCGCGCACCGACCGCCAACGCAATGCAGGCCAATACCGCGGACACCGCCGCGAACGCGACGTTCGCCCACAAATGCCCGACCCGGGTCGACAGCAGCGCTATGCCGACCGCCGGCAACGAGTTGCCGGTGTAACAGCACAGCAGATACGCCGATAGCAATTCGGCGCGTTGGTCCGCGGGCGCGATCCGGTTGACCTCCTGCAGACTGCCGCGAAACCCGAGCGCGGCTGCGATGCCACACAACGCCGTCGCCGCGCTCAGCACTACGATCGACGCGGCGACCTGCGCCCACAGCAGCAACGCCAGACTCGGAGGCAGCAGCCACAGACCGGCGAACATCGCGGTGCGGGCGGCGAGTTTCGACGTGACCATCACCGTGATCGTGCTCGCGGCGAACAGTTCGGCGACGAGCGCCCCGCTCAGCGCGGGACTGTGCAGATGCATGCTGTTCGCGATCAGATTGGGCAACAGCGCCGCGAAAAAGCCGAGCAGCGCGAAGGTCGCGAATGCGGTGACGGCAGGCACGACGAATGCCACGCGCAATCGCGCGGGTACGCCGATGCGTGGCGCGAACGCCACCTGTGCAAACGTCCGGGCACGCTCCTGCACGGTTTCGCATGCGAGCGCCGCCAACGCCGCGGTGACCAGAAGCGCCAACAGATAAACGACGAACACCGTGTGCAACGGCCAGGGCGCGAATTGCGCGAGCAGTCCGGTCAGCAGCGGCCCGACTCCGAGCCCGGCCACATTGACCGCCGCGGCAAGACGGCTGGCGGGCGCCTTATCGGCGCCGGCGTGCAATTCCGCGATCCACGCGGTCGCCGTGGCGGCACCCACGCCGATCGCAAGTCCGCTTGCCGCTCGGGCGACGAACAGCCACGTCGCATGCGTGGCGAATAGAAAGCACATCGTGCTCACGATCGCGGCTGCCAGCACCAGCAGAGTGACCGATCGACGGCCGGCCTGGTCGGATACGCGGCCGAATAAAAACAACGCGCCGAGATTGCCGATCACGTAGGTCGCGTACACGAGCGTGATCGTCAGTTCGGATAAGCCGAACCGACGTTGATAGAGGGGATAAAGCGGCGTGACCATCGTGCTGCCCGCGTACAGAACGCCGATCACGAGCGCGGCGGCGATCAACGATTCGCGGGAGCCGAGTCGTCGCTGCCACCAATGCGAAGACATGGGTCTCTCCGACAGGTTCACGTCCTGTCGACGCGAGCAAGTGCTGTTCCGCCGCGACCTCGCCTCTCGATTCAGCGAACACCGAAAAAGCGCCTTACGCGCCGCGAAGAGCGTTTAAAGGCCATCGTTCAGGCTTCAAATAGCTTTCAGTCGATCCAGGACTTTCCCGAAGCCCAGACGCGCTACTCCGCGCCGCAACACTCGCTCAAAGCCTTACCACGCAAGGCTCACAGCCTGCACGCGGTGCGCCGCGCGGCAATTTTCCGCTTTCACATCTCCTTGACGATCGGCTGCGCGCCTGCTGTACTAAATCAACCAAAGTGATTTAGGCGATCTCCTTCGGATCACATCGAATCGAAGCGTCATCGCCGAACGTCGAGCTCGCAACTTTGCAGTTTCGATCTATCAGCAGTCTCACACGTCGTTGCCAATAACCGGAGGAGCGTCTCATGAATCTGAATTCCCACAGGCGTCCTGTCGCCAGGACAATCGTGTCGATGTGCGCCGCCGCAGCAGCGCTGTGGTGCGCGAGCGCGAGTCAGGCCGCCGACCAGCCCGTCATCGGCCTGATCACGAAAACCGATACGAACCCGTTCTTCGTCAAGATGCGCCAGGGCGCGGACGCGGCCGCGTCGAAAGACGGCGCCAGACTGATCACAGCCGCCGGCAAGTTCGACGGCGACAACGCGAGCCAGGTCACCGCGATCGAAAACATGATGACGGCCGGCGCGAAAGCGATCCTGATCACGCCGAGCGACACCAAGGCGATCGTGCCGAGCATCAAGAAAGCGCGCGCGGCCGGCGTGATGGTCGTCGCGCTCGATACGCCGACCGACCCGCAGGACGCGACCGACGCCCTCTTCGCGACCGACAACTTCAAGGCAGGCGTGCTGATCGGCAAATATGCGAAGGCCGCGCTGAACGGCAAGCCCGCGAAGATCGCGACGCTCGACCTCGCGCCGGGCGTGTCGGTCGGCGTGCTGCGTCACAACGGCTTCCTCGAAGGCTTCGGCGTCAAGGAAGGCGATGCGTCGATCGTCTGCAGCCAGGACACGCGCGGCGATCAGGCGAAAGGCCAGACCGCGATGGAAAACTGCCTGCAAAAAGCGCCCGATATCAACGTGGTCTACACGATCAACGAACCGGCCGCGGCCGGCGCGTATCGCGCGCTGAAGGCAGCGGGCAAGGACAAGGGCGTGATGATCGTGTCGATCGACGGCGGATGCGAAGGCGTGCGCAACGTGAAGGCCGGCGCGATCGCGGCGACCTCGCAGCAGTATCCGCTGAAGATGGCCTCGCTCGGCGTCACCGCCGGCGTCGATTACGCGAAGACCGGCAAGAAAGTCTCCGGGTATCAGGACACCGGCGTCACGCTGATCACCGATAAACCGATGTCCGGCGTCGATAGCAAGGACACGAAGTTCGGCCTCGATAACTGCTGGGGCAAGTAACACGCATGCACAGCGGCCCGTTGCGCGTCGTAGCGGGCCGCCATCTGATTCGCCGCGTGACCTTCAGGTCACGCTCATGTACCGAGGACTGCCATCATGTCGACCCCTTCCGCGCCCGCCGGCCGCCCGCGCCCGTCTTTCTCCGAGCACCTGCCGTCACTGTCCGAAATCGGACCGCTGATCGCGCTGGTGCTGGCCTGCGGGTTCTTTATTTCGCAGAGCAGCCGCTTTCTATCGTTTCAGAACCTGTCGCTGATCCTGCAACAGACGATGGTCGTCGCGGTCATCGCGATCGGCCAGACGCTGATCGTGCTGACCGGTGGCATCGACCTGTCCTGCGGCATGGTGATGGCCTTCGGCTCGATCATCATGACCAAGTTCGCGGTCGTGCTCGGCGTGCCGCCCATTCTCGCCATCCTGTGCGGGATCGGCGCCAGCACATTGTTCGGCTTACTGAACGGTCTGTTGATCACGCGCATCAAGTTGCCGGCGTTCATCGTCACGCTCGGTACGCTGAACATCGCGTTTGCGCTCACGCAGATCTACTCGAACGCGGAAAGCGTGTCGAACCTGCCCGACGCGATCATGTTCTTCGGCAGCACGTTCAGGCTCGGACCGGCGGAAGTCACGTACGGCACCGTGCTGACGCTGCTGATGTATCTGGCCACGTGGTTCGTGCTGCGCGACACGGTGCCCGGCCGGCATCTGTACGCGCTCGGCAACAACGCCGAGGCCGCGCGGCTGATGGGCCTGTCGTCGCAGCGGATTCTGCTGATCGTCTACACGCTCGCCGGCGCGATCTATGGCATCGCCGCGCTGCTGTCGGTAGCGCGCACCGGCGTCGGCGATCCGCAGGCCGGGCAAACCGAGAACCTCGATAGCATCACCGCGGTCGTGCTCGGCGGCACGAGTCTGTTCGGCGGACGCGGGTCGATCGTCGGCACCTTGCTTGGAGCGCTGATCGTCGGCGTGTTCCGTAACGGCCTGACGCTGATCGGCGTGTCCTCGGTGTACCAGGTCTTGATCACCGGCATCCTCGTGATTCTCGCGGTCGCCGCCGATAAACTCTCGCACCGCGGCCGTTGATCCCGCACAGGAGCCTTGTCATGCTGACCTCCACCTCCCCTTCCACGTCCGCTGCAATGCCGGTTCTGCAAGCACGCGGGCTCGTCAAACGTTATGGCAACGTGACCGCGCTCGACGGTTGCGATTTCGAAGTGCTGCCCGGCGAGATCCTCGCGGTAATCGGCGACAACGGCGCCGGCAAATCGTCGCTGATCAAGGCGCTTTCCGGTGCGACGGTGCCCGACGAAGGCGAGATTCTGCTCGACGGCAAACCAGTCAAGTTCCGCAGTCCGCTCGATGCACGCGCGCAAGGCATCGAGACCGTGTACCAGGAACTCGCGGTCGCGCCGGCGATGAGCATCGCCGAAAATCTGTTTCTCGCCCGCGAATTGCTGAAGCCTGGCTGGCGCGGCTCGCTGTTCAAGATGATCGACAAGCGCCGCATGCTCGACGAAGCGACCGCGGCCATGAAAGACCTGCAAATCGGCATCCGCTCGATGCGCCAGGCGGTCGAAACGCTGTCCGGCGGCCAGCGCCAGGGCGTCGCGGTGGCACGCAGCGCGGCGTTCGCGCGCCACGTCGTGATTCTCGACGAGCCCACCGCCGCGCTCGGCGTGAAGGAAGGCAACATGGTGCTGGAACTGATCCGGCGCGTGCGCGATCGTGGTTTGCCGGTGATCCTGATCAGCCACAACATGCCGCACGTGTTCGAGATCGCCGACCGCATCCATATTCAGCGGCTCGGCCGGCGCGCGGCGCTCGTCAATACGAAGGACGTGCACATGTCGGAAGCGGTCGCGATCATGACCGGCGCAAAGGAAGCCGACGTGAAGGCAATCGCGTGACGCGCCGCTCAACCCGCTGAGCCACGAGGCCGATACACGACGATGGACACTTCCAGCACCAGCCCGCGTTCGCCGGTCAAACGCACGGTCGGCTCGAATCAGGTCGGCATGCGGCAATTCAACGAGCGGATCGTGCTGCAAACGATCCGCTTGCATGGCCCCCTGCCGAAGGCCGAGGTCGGCCGGCTCACGCGTCTTTCGATGCAGACGGTGTCGATGATCGTCGATCGGCTGATCGCCGACGGCCTGCTCGAAAAACAGGCGCGCGTGCGCGGCAAGATCGGCCAGCCGTCGGTGCCGATCGCGTTGTGCGCGGACGGCGCGTACACGATCGGCATCAAGGTCGGACGCCGCAGTCTCGACGTGCTCGCGATGGACTTCGCCGGGCGCATCGTGTGCCGCGACGTGTTCGAGTATGCGTATCCCGACCCGCGAACGCTGTTCCCCGCGCTCGAGAGCAAACTCGCGCGCGTGAACCAGACGCTCGGTGCGAAGGCCGGCAAAGTGGTCGGCGTCGGCGTCGCGGCGCCGTTGTGGCTCGGCGGCTGGCGCGACTTTCTCGGCGCGCCGCCCGGCGCGCTCGAAGCCTGGAACGACATCGATCTGCGCGCACGCATCGCGGCGATAACCGGCCTGCCCGTCGAGTTCGCCAAAGACACCACGGCCGCGTGCGCGGCCGAACTCGTGATGGGCCAGGGCCGCGGCATCCACAACTTCCTGTATCTGTTCGTCGGCACGTTCATCGGCGGCGGACTCGTGATCGACGGCCGTCTGCATGGCGGTCCGCACGACAACGCGGGCGCGGTCGGTTCGATCCCGCTACGCGAAGGCAGCGCGCGCAAACCCGCGCGGCAGTTGCTGCACGCGGCATCGGGCTTCGTGCTCGAACAACTGTTCAGCGACGCGGGCGCGCCGGCCGCCGCGGCGCACGATCATCGCGCACTGTCGCCCGAGTTGTGGCGGCATACCGAGCAATGGCTCGATAGCGCGTGCCCGGCGATCGCAAACGCGCTAACCAACGCGGCCGCGCTGCTCGATCTCGAAGCCGTCGTGATCGACGGCGAGTTCGACCGGCTATTGCTGCGCGAGATCATTCGACGCACCGAGCGCGTGCTCGATCGTTTCGAATGGGAAGGGATGGTGCGGCCGCAATTGCTGGAAGGCGCGATCGGCGCCGACGCCCGCGCGATGGGCGGTGCGATTCTGCCGCTATATGCGCATTTCGCACCGGTCCATGAGCTGTTTCTGAAGCCCGCGGCATCGGAGGCGGGTTTTGATGAGCGGTAAGCGGTTCAGTGCGCGGCAACCTTCGTCGCTGCTGGCGTAGATTCCGCCGGCACCGTCGTCACGGTTTTCTGAACCGGTTTATCGAGCAACGGCTGCAACGCCGGTGCCATCGACTTCAGCAACTGCACCGCCAGCGCACTCGTGAAGTCGTAACGCGCGGCATAGGGCTCGTGCACCCACGCGGTCAGCGTGCCGTAGAAGCGGTCGCCGAGCGCGAACACGAAGGTCGCGCTGCGATTCACCTTGCGCGACTCGATCAAGCGCGCGCCCTTTGCATACACGTTCAAGCGCTGATCGCCGGTGCCGGTCTTGCCATAGACTTCGAGCGTTTCGCCGTTCGGGAACGTCATGCCTTGCGCGAGGCGCCTCGCGGTACCGCCCGTCACGACATCACGCAACAGCATCCGCACCTCGCTCGCGATCTCCGGCGACACCTGCTGCTGCGGCGCGACCACCGCGCGCCTGAAATGCGTTTCGTACGGCGTATCCTTCGCGAAGTCGATTTGCGTCAGCGTTTCGGTCGGCACCTTGTTGCCGCCGTTCGCGATCACGCCGATCAGTTGCGCGAGCGCCGCCGGACGATCGCCCGACGCGCCGATCGCCGCCGCATACGACGGCGTCAGCGACGCAAACGGATAGCCGAGCGCCTGCCACGATTTGCCGATCGCGTCGAACGCGCGCAGTTCGACCATGCGCTTGATGCGGCGATCCTGAGTTGCGTGATAGCGCGTCTTGAAGAGCCACGAGTAAGTGGACAGGCGCACGTCCTGGCTCGCGGTTTCGATCTGCGCGAGCGTCGCATCGGGATGCTTGCGCAGATAATTCAGCGTCCACAGTTCGAGCGGATGCACGCTCGAGATATACCCGCGGTCGTTCAGGTTGAAACGGTTGATGCCGTACTTGTCGTACAGATTCGCGAGGTCTTCGTCGTCGAGCATCGAAGCCGACGGCGTGTTCTTCAGCGCCGCGTACATCATCTTGTTGAACCACGCGTTCGACTGATCCGGCGCGACGCTGCGCAAAGCGGTCGCCACTTTCGGCGGCGATTTGCGCACGCCGAGCAGCAACAGCGTGATCTGCTGATCGGGCGTCTTGCCGTGGTACTTCGTGTAGAAACGCTTCATGTACACGCGGCTTTCCTGATCGGCGAAACGCGTCAGATACATCTTGCGGGTCGCCGTGTCGCCGAGCCATTCCGACGACGGCCCGGTGGTCTGCACCATTTCATAGTGAACGATATCGCGCATCAGACGCACGAACACGAGGTTCACCGAATGCTGGAACGCACGATGCACGGTCAGGATGCGGCTGTTGTCGTCGGACTCGAAGTTCGTGAAGGTCTGCGCGCCACCGCCCGTATAGAACGTTTCGCCGGGGCTCGCCGAGTATTTACGCTCGACGGCGGCGTCGAGCATCGGCCGCAGCGAATGGTCGCGCGTGTGCAGCAGATAGTCGATCGCCCAGCGCGTCAGCCGATCGTTCGGATCGGGCGTGATCGCTTTCAGCTCGGCATTGCCCAGCGAGGCGTAGCGGGTGTGCAGATCGGTGACGATCTGCAGATACGTGATGACGGTGCGTAGTTTTGCGGTCGAGCCGAGGTTCAGGCGCGCGCCCGAATTGATGTCGAACGGCTGGTTCACGCTATCGGTCTGCACGCGCACGAGGTTCGCATCGCCGTGCCGCTCGAACAGTGTGAAGCTGTAGGCGATATGCGACGGATCGTCCGACCCGCGCAGCATTTCGTAGCCGACGAGACCCGCGGCCTTCGCGCCGTCTTTGGTCGCGGCGGCGGCGAGGCGCTCGGCAACGGCCTGTTGCACGTCGTTGTTCAGCGTGCCTGTCGCCTGCACGTCGAGGCGGTCCAGTTCATAGAAACTGCGCACGCCGAGCGCGGCGAGCAGATGCGAGCGCATCGACGTCACGGCCTTGCGCGATACGAACGAGCCGAGATCCGGTGTGGTGCGCGGTGCGCGATGCAGTTCGACGTGCGCCGCGAGCGCCGCGTCGCGCAACTGCGCGGTGATCACGCCGCCACTCGCGAGCAGCCGCAGATAGCTGTCGGTCAGCCGTTCGAGTTCCGGATAGCCGCGCTGCAGGAAAAACGACGGCGCGCGTTGCGCGATCATCAGCGACAGCACTTCGCGAAACGCCAGGCCCTGGTCGGGCAGATTCGCGTCGGTCGACGGCGCCTTCAGCAGACGGTTGGTCTCGCGGAAATCGCGCCCATACCAGGCGGCGAGACCATCGCCGATCCCGTTGATTTCGCCGACGCCGGGCTGCGCGGCGAGCGGCACCGAGTTCAGATAGTGCACGACGATCTGTTCGCGCGCGGGCAGCGTTTGCGGTCCGTTCAGATAGGCGCGCACCGACGCCGACGCGATTTGCCGCAGCTTTTCTGGCGGCGTCGCGGTGCGGCCGCCCGCCGAATGACGGAATTTCTCGATCTGCGTCGCGAGCGTGCTGCCGCCCGGCGTCTGTTGATGACGATTGAAAACGCGTGCGCCCTGGTCGGCGAGCGCGCGGCTGAAGCGCCCCCAGTCGATCGCAGGATTGCGGTTCGGCTGATTCGGATCGAGCAGATAGCGGTCTTCGATGAACAGCAGCGAGTTCACGACGAGCGGCGGAATCGCGTCGAAGCTGTCGTACACGCGGCCCGGAAACTGAGCGCTGTAGAGCGGCACGCCAGTGCCGTCGAACAATTGCAGACCCGCCGTGTCTTTTTCGTCGTAAGGCAGGAACAGGCCGTCATCGGCCAGCGACAGCATGCGTTCTGAATCGCGCGCCTGCGAGCTGATTTCGAAGCCATGCTGCAACAGGCGCTGCTGAATGGCAGGCAACAGCGCGTAGCCGAGGCGCGCGTCGTACGGGCCTTTATCGGCTTGCGGAAAGCGGATGGAATGACTGGGACCGTCGGCGACCGAAAAACCGACGTCGCGGGTCAGCTCGGAAAGGTAGCGCGCCTGCAGCCGCGAGGTCTCGATCTCGATCTGCACGAGCCGCGCAATCAGCGCCATCGCGAGCAGGAAAAACGCTGCGAGGCCCCATTTGAGCCAACGCCAACCCCGCACGGTCACGGTGCTGGTCGCGCGAAGCGGAAACCGAAGCGGTGGCCGATTCATGGCTGCTCTCCCCGAGCGATGGCCAGGATGTCCAGCCTGGCTCAGTTCATATAAACCAGTGTAGCTCGGAACGAGAAACCGTCATCGGCTCAGATTGACGCGACAGTGTCGCGGCTACAACACCCGCTGGCGTCGAATGACAAAACGCGAACCGGCATGAGATATTGAAGGTCTTTCACACGAATACCAAACCGCCTTTTCGGGCGGTTTTGCCGTTCCTGGCGGCCGTCGCCGAAAGAAAGTCGCTTTTTGGCTGGCATTCTTACCGGCAACCACACGGGCGGCTGAGTGATCCGGTTGCGCCGCGGCTAAGTTCGCGATTTCGTCTGCGCCCGTTGTATCTGCGCGCGCAACAGCGCGATGAACCGTTCCGCCGGCGGCGACAGCACGCCGCCCTTGCGCGTGACGATGCCGAAAGTCTGCGATGGCGATTTGAGCCTGACCGGCACGACGCGCAGCATCTTGTGCCGCACGAACGGCCCGGCAATCGCGCTCGGCAGCAGCGAAACGAGTTCGGCGCTGCTTTGCAGCAGCGCCACTGTCACGAAAGTGGAAGCCGTCGAAATCGGATTGTCGGGCATGTCGAGGCCGGCGAGATCCATCTCGCGTTCAAGCAGCGCATGCAGCGGCATATGTGACGGATACATAACCCAGCGATGCCCGGCGAGATCGCTCAACGTCATCTCGCGACGCGGCAACGGCGCATGCTGATACCCGACCACCACCGCCAACGGCTCGTCGCCGAGCGGGCGATACTGGTACTTCGACGGATCGGCCGCGACCGCCGCGCGGCCGACCACCAGATCGAGCCTGCCGTCGTCGAGCTGCGCGAGCATCCGCGCGCTGGTGTCCTCGACCACTTCGATCGACAGACCCGGTTGCGCCGCATGCAACTGGTTCAGCGCGGGCACTACGCAGTCGGGAATCGCGCCCATGATCGCGCCGAGCGCGAGCCGCCCGCCACGCCCCGACCGTATTTCGGCGACGTCCTGACAGAGCGCGGTGAGGTCCGACGTCACGACCCGCGCATAGCGGATCACGCAATGGCCGAGCTGGTTCGGAATCATGCCGCTTTTCGAGCGCTCGAAAAGCGGCGCGTCGAGCATCGATTCGAGCTCCTGCAGCGCCTTGCTCGCCGCCGATTGCGTCATGGACATTGCGCCGGCCGCCTTGTGCAGCGATTTGTGATCGTCGAGCGCGATCAGGAGATGCAGCTGCTTCATGCGCAGCTTCGACAGCAGGACGTTGAGCGTGTCTTTCATCGGGCAGGTGAGTCGCAAAAGCGATCACGATATGGAAACAATTCAATATACCTGCGAGGCCCGGCGCCGTATAGTCGCCGCAGGAGACATTCATCCAGTTGCGCCGCTCGTTTGCGGGCTCGAGCGCAATCCTTCCATCCCAACACGGACCACATCGCCATGAGCCAAGCGTCACACTCCCCCGCCCTGCGCGGCGTCTTCCCCGTCGTACCGACGATCTTCGACGACGCCGGCCGCCTCGACCTCGAAGGCCAGAAGCGCTGCCTCGATTTCATGATCGATGCCGGCTCGAACGGCCTGTGCATTCTCGCGAACTTCTCCGAGCAGTTCGCGCTGTCCGACGACGAGCGCAGCACACTGATGCATGTCGCGCTCGAACACGTCGCGGGCCGTGTGCCGGTGATCGTCACGACCACGCACTTCAGCTCGTACCAGTGCGCGGAGCGCAGCCGCGCCGCGCAGGCCGCGGGCGCCGCGATGGTGATGGTGATGCCGCCGTATCACGGCGCGACGATCCGCATCGGCGAGCGCGGCATCTACGAGTTCTATCGCACGGTGTCCGATGCGATCCAGATTCCGATCATGATCCAGGATGCGCCGGTCAGCGGCACGCCGCTGTCCGCGCCGTTCCTCGCCCGCATGGCGCGCGAGATCGACAACGTGTCGTACTTCAAGATCGAAACGCCGCAGGCCGCCAACAAGCTGCGCGAGCTGATCGAACTGGGCGGCGACGCGATCGTCGGTCCGTGGGACGGCGAGGAAGCAATCACGCTGATGGCCGATCTCGATGCTGGCGCGACTGGCTCGATGACGGGCGGCGGTTATGCCGATGGCATCCGCCTGATCGTCGATGCCTATGCGGCCGGCGATACCGAGGCCGCCGCCGCGCACTATCAGCAGTGGCTGCCGCTGATCAACTACGAGAACCGCCAGGGCGGCCTCGCATCGTGCAAGGCGCTGATGAAGGAAGGCGGCGTGATCGGTTCGGACGCGGTGCGTCATCCGCTGCCGCAGATGCATCCGGCGACGCGCGAAGGGCTGTTGAAGATCGCGCGCCGGCTCGATCCGCTGGTGTTGCGCTGGGGTCGATAACACGCGTTGAAATGCAGCGGGGCGCCCGCCGACGTGCGGGCTTGCGCGGGCTGGACGGCGACACGCGATTGCCGCTAACCTAGGGCGTGTCCACGAGCTCGCGCCCCATGCAAAGTTTCTACGAAGCCACCGTCACTCGCTCCTCCGCCTATGCGCCGCTCAACGGTCGACGCAGTGCGCACGTCTGCATCATCGGCGGCGGACTCGCGGGACTCTCCACCGCGTTGGGACTCGCCGAGCGCGGCGTCGAAGACGTCGTCGTACTCGAAGCGCAGCAGGTCGGCTACGGCGCATCGGGACGCAATGGCGGCTTCGTGTTCGGCGGCTATAGCCTCGATTGCGCCGACCTGCTGAAGACGCTTGGGCCCGCACGCGCGCGCGAACTCTACGCGCTGACCACCGACGCGGTCGAGCTGATGCGCAAGCGCATTGCGCGCTACCGGATCGATTGCGATGCAACCGATGCCGGCGTGATCCTCGCAAACTGGTTCGACGAACCGGCACGTCTCGAAGCGCAACGGCGTCTGATGCGCGATTCGTTCGGTGTCGACTGGGAACCGATCCCTGCCGACCAACTCGCCGCGCAACTGAAAACGAGCCGCTATCACGGCGGACTGTTCGAGCGCAACGCGTTCCATTTTCATCCGCTCAAATACGTCCTCGGCGTCGCCGCGGCGGCCGCGCAAGCGGGCGTGACGATCCACGAGCGCTCGCCGGTCGTCGGCTTGCGGCGCGACGGCGCGGGCTTCGTCGTCGAGACTCAGCAAGGTGCGCTCGACGCCCGTCATGTCGTGATGGCGGGCGGCGGCTATGCGCGCAACGTGTACGCGCGCGTCGAGCGCGCGGTGCTGCCGATCGCCACCTACGTGATGGCGACCGAGCCGCTCGGCGAACGCTTGCACGACGCGATCGCGACGCGCGCCGCGGTCTACGACACCCGCTTCGCATTCGACTACTACCGGCCGCTGCCCGACACGCGCATCCTGTGGGGCGGCCGCATCTCGGTGCGTGATCGCGAGCCCGAGGCAATCGCGCGTCTGTTGCGGCAGGACTTGCTGAAGGTCTATCCGCAGCTGCGCGACGTACGCATCGAGCATGCGTGGGGCGGACTGATGAGCTACGCGCGGCACAAGATGCCGCAGATCGGCCAGAGCACGGATGGCGTCTGGTACGCGGTCGGTTTCGGCGGACACGGCATGGCGCCGACCACGGTGTCGGGCGAACTGCTGGCGGCGGCGATCTCCGGTGAACGGCCGGTGCCCGATGCATTCGCGAGCTTCGGCCTCACGCGCACGTACGGCGCGCTCGGTCTCGCGGCCGCGCAGCTCACGTACACCGCGATGCAAACACGCGACGGCCTCGCCGCGCGCCGCCGGCCCGCGCGACCGGTCGCGTAAGCGCCACCCGGGCTCCTCCGAAATACCTGCACCGATGCCCGAGACCCGCGCCAGAGGCCCATTTCGCCATGCTAGAATGCGCCGTCACTGCCGCTCGAAACCACAATGAAAAAGGGAAGCAAGGCCGCCGAGCCTGATACCAACGGCATCGTGTCCGGCGCACCACACGCCGACGCGCGACGTACCGACACCAAGCGAGCCGACGCCCGGCGTGTTGAAGGCCGGCGTGCGGACGCCCCACGCAAATACGATCCCGAGCAGACGAAGCGCAACATCCTCGACGTCGCGACCCAGGAGTTCTCCGCGATGGGACTGACGGGCGCGCGCGTCGATGCGATCGCGGAGCGCACGAACACCACCAAGCGCATGCTGTACTACTACTTCGGCAGCAAGGAAGGGTTGTACCAGGCGGTGCTGGAAAAGGTGTATGGAGACATTCGCGCGCTCGAACAGGATCTGCACATCAGCGAACTCGATCCGGTCGAAGGCATGCGCGCGCTGGTCGAATTCACGTTCGACTACCACGACCGGCAACGCGACTTCGTGCGCCTCGTGACCATCGAAAACATTCACGGCGCGAAGTACGTCGAGCAGGTCAAGACGTTCAAAGGACGCAACGTCACCGTGATTCACACGATCGAAGATCTGCTCGCGCGCGGCATCGCGGCCGGCCAGTTCCGCAGCGACATCGATCCGATCGATCTGCATCTGATGATCAGCTCGCTGTGCTTTCACCGCGTGGGCAACCGGCATACGTTCGGCACCGCGTTCGGGCGCGATCCGTCGCATCCTCGATTGCGCGCCCGGCATCGGGCGATGATCGTCGATGCGATCTTGCGGTTCGTGAAGAAGGACGACTGACGCCGGTTGCGTAGCGACCGGCTGAAAAGGAAACGGGATGTGGTGAAAGCCACATCCCGTTTTTTTGTCGCTTCGACACCCGTCACCTGAAGCGACGTCTCAACAGGAAGCCTTAATCCGCCAGCACGATCCGCTTGATATCGCCGACGATGAAGATATACGACAGCGCGCCGATCAACGCGATGACACCGATGAACACCAGCGCACCGACGAACGAACCGGTCGCCGCGACGATCAGACCCACCACCAGCGGCGTCACGATACCCGCCAGATTCGCGGCGAAGTTGAAGATGCCGCCGGTCACGCCGAGCAGGCCCTCGGGCGCGATATCCGACACCAGCGTCCAGCCGAGCGCGGCCATGCCCTGCGCGAAGAACGCCACCGACAGAATCGCGATCACGACGACGTTGCTCTCTACGTAGTTAGCGAGAATGATCGTCGACGCGAGCAGCAGACCGGCGATGATCGGCAGTTTGCGCGCGACGTTCGGCGATTTGCCGCGACGCAGCAGCCAGTCGGAGAACACGCCGCCGAACATCACGCCGATCGACGCCGCAATGAACGGCATGATCGCGAAGAAGCCGATCTTCAGCCACGCCATGTGACGCTCGGTGGCGAGATACGTCGGGAACCACGTGAGGAAGAACACCAGCGTCGAATTGCCCGCGAACTGGCCGAGACAGATGCCGGTCAGCTGACGATGCTTGAGCAGCTGGCCAATCGTGCGCCATTGGAAGCCGCTCGTCTTCGATGCGGCCGTATCGGCTGCACCCGCGACATCCTTGTGGCGTTGCGTGAGACCGCCGCCCGCCTCGATATAGTCGAGTTCTTCCTGATTCGCCGACGGATGATCGCGCGGCTCGCGATACATCAGCCACCACACCACGCCAAACGCGATACCGACGCCGCCAACCACGAGGAACAGCGAGCGCCACCCGAACGCGCCCATCAGCATGAACAGGAACGGGCTGAAAAACGCGAGGCCGATATATTCGCCGACCGTGTAGGTGCCGGTCGCCATCGCACGTTCGCTTTGCGGAAACCACGTAGCGACCACGCGGCTATTGGTCGGGAAGCACGGCGCTTCCGAAACGCCAAGGCCGAGACGGAACGCGAACAGGCCGGCGATGCCACCCACGAGCCCTTGCGCGAGCGTGCACAGCGACCAGAACGTCATCGACAGGAAGTACGTGAGCTTGCTGCCGAAGCGGTCGAGAAACAGGCCGCCCGGAATCTGCGAAGCCACGTAGCTCCACGAAAACACAGAGAACAGCAGGCCCATCAGCGCGGCGTTGATGCCAAGCTCCTTCGTCAACTGCGGCGCCGCGATGCCCAGAATGGTGCGGTCGAGATAGTTGATCATCGTGCCGACTGCGAGCAGTCCGAGGATCTGATAACGGGCTCTCGAACGGCGCGCGGGGCTTGCCGTCTTGCTCTGCGCGGGCGATCCCGCGGAACTGGATTGGAACGATTGCGTCATGTCGTACTGGTCTCCTCGATCAGCTTGGATGCCGGTCTCTACGCGGCCGGTTAGCGTTGCAACAGCGATTGAAAATGGGTGTAGACGCGCTCGGCGTCCGGCTCGAGGCCCGTAAAAATGCGCATCGCGTCGACCGCCTGGTAGACCGCCATGCCGCCGCCGCTCAGCGTGCGGCAGCCGAGCGCCTCGGCCGCCTGCAGCAGCGCTGTGCGAATCGGGAAATAGACGATGTCGGCAACCCACAGGTCGCGGTGCAGCAATTCGGCCGGCAGCGGCAGGCCGGGCATTTTGGCCATGCCGGTCGGCGTCGCGTGAATCAGTCCTTGCGCGGCGGCGAGCGATTCTTCGAGCGAGGTGCCCGCGCTGACCTTGGCTTTCGGGAAACGCGCCTGCAATTCGTCGGCGAGCGATTGCGCGCGGGCGGCATCGACGTCGAACAGCGTCAGCGACTGCGCGCCCATGTTCAGCGCCGCGTGCGCGACCGCCGCGCCGGCTCCGCCGGCGCCCAGCTGCACGACGCGCTCCAGCGACACGTCCGGCAGGCCGCGCTGGAACGCGCGCGCGAAGCCGGACCAGTCGGTGTTGTGACCGATACGCTTGCCGTCCTTGAACAGCACGGTGTTGACCGCGCCGAGCGCGCGAGCGTCGTCGGACAGTTCATCGAGCAGCGGAATTACCGCCTGCTTGCACGGATAGGTAATGTTCAGGCCGTTGTAACCCATCCGTTCGGCCGCGGTCAGCAGTTCCGGCAGCGCGGCGGAATCGAGCTTCTGCGCATCGAGATCGATGCGTCGATACACGTAATGCAGACCGAGTTTGCTGCCCTCTTCCTCGTGCATTGCGGGCGTGAGCGAACCGCTGATGCCCGAGCCGATCAGTCCGACCAGAAAGGACTGGGGCGTGGCCCGCAAACTCGCCTGCGCATTGGCCAACGCGGTGATCTGCGCGTCGGTCCGGGGATTTTCCTGAGTGTTCGCTTGAGTGTTCATTTCGCCGCCCTATTCTTAAGAATCGTCGCCATCCGTTCCAGCGCGAGCACATAACCCTGCGTGCCGCAGCCGACGATGATCGCGTCCGCCACCGCCGACACGTACGAGTGATGCCGGAACGCTTCGCGCCTATGCACGTTCGAGATATGCACCTCGATGACGGGCTTTTCGATCGCCGTCAGCGCGTCGGCGATTGCAACCGACGTATGTGTGTACGCGGCCGGATTGATCACGATGCCGTCGACCTTGGTGCGCGCCGCGTGCAGCCAGTCGATCAGTTGATGCTCGGCGTTCGACTGGCAGAAGTCGATCGCGAGGTCGAGGCGCTCGCCCGCGTCGCGGCACAGCTTCGCGACGTCGTCGAGCGTTTCCGAGCCATAGATGGCCGGCTCGCGCGTGCCCAGCAGATTGAGGTTCGGTCCGTTCAGGACCAGTACGGAGGCAAAGCTCATGACAACGACTCCCACAAAATGAAGCGCGACTCGAACCGCTGCTCTCGCGACGGTTCTTCGACGCATGACGAAGTGTGCACTCATCGGCCGTCGCCGTCATTCGGGGTTTCTACGAATTTGTACCATCTAGTTAGTTTGTATAGACTGGCGAAACTCCCGGCTAATGTGGGGTATTCTGGTCTGCGTCTTGCTGCAGTGCGTAACGAAATAGCTCATTTGCGCATTGCAGCAAGCCCGGCAGGCCGCGTCCGAAGGCGCGCCGCAGCGGTTTGTCTGCTTGTTTCCCTTTCGTTTGTCCGTCTTTGCAGGAGCCGTTCATGCAACGTTCGATAGCCACCGTGTCGATAAGCGGCACCCTCGTCGAGAAGCTGAGCGCGATCCGCGCGGCAGGCTTCGAAGGTGTCGAAATCTTTGAGAACGACTTGCTGTATTTCGACGGCTCGCCGGCCGACGTGCGCCGCATCGCCGACGACCTCGGCCTGAAGATCATGCTGTTCCAGCCGTTTCGCGATTTCGACGGCGTCAGTCCCGAGCGGCTCGAGCGCAACCTCGATCGCGCGAAGCGCAAGTTCGACGTGATGCACGAGCTGGGCACGGACCGGATCCTCGTGTGCAGCAACGTGTCGCCCGAGACGATCTGCGACGACTCACTGATGATCGACCAGTTGGGCGCGCTGGCGCGCGCGGCCGAAGCGGCCGGCGTAATCGCCGGTTACGAGGCGCTCGCCTGGGGCAAGCACGTGAAGACGTACCGCCACGCGTGGAAACTCGCCGACGCCGTGAACCATCCGAGCCTCGGGCTCGTACTCGACAGCTTTCATACGCTGTCGCTGAACGACACGCTCGACGCGATCGCCGAGATTCCGGGCGAGCGCATCGCGTTCGTGCAGATCGCAGACGCGCCGAAGCTCGCGATGGACGTGCTCGAATGGAGCCGCCACTACCGCTGCTTCCCCGGCCAGGGCGACTTCGATCTCGCGAACTTCACCGCGCAGGTCGTCAAGGCCGGCTATAAGGGCCCGCTCTCGCTGGAAATCTTCAACGACGGCTTTCGCGCCGCCCCCACCACGATCACGGCCGCCGATGGCCATCGCTCGCTGTTGTTCCTCGAAGAGCAAACTCGCGCGCTGCTCGAAGAGCGGCAGCAGCCGCAGAAGACATCGGGCGACCTGTACCGCTCGCCCGCCGCACCCGCGCACGTCGGCTATCAGTTCCTCGAATTCGCGGTCGATCACACCACCCGCGCGCAGCTCGCCGACTGGCTCGGCAAGCTGCGCTTTCGCCAGGCCGGCCAGCATCGTTCGAAGGACGTGACGCTGTATCAGCACGGCGCGGCATCCATCGTGCTGAACGCCGAGCCCGATTCGTTCGCGAACGCGTTTTTCCAGCAGCATGGCTTGTCGCTGTGCGCATCGGCGTTTCGTGTCGACGACGCGAGCCAGGCATTCGAGCGCGCCGCCGGCTTCGGCTACACGCCGTTCTCCGGCCAAATCGGGCCGAATGAGCGCGTGCTGCCGGCCGTGCAGGCACCGGACGGGAGCCTGAACTATTTCGTCGACGAAACGCCGGATCAGCCCACGCTGTTCGAGGCCGATTTCGTGCTGACTGACATCAACGGGCCGACCGAGGTGGGACCGCTCGAGCGCATCGATCACGTGTGCCTGTCGGTGCCGGCGAGTGCGCTCGATACGTGGGTGCTGTTTCTGCGCACCGCGTTCGGCTTCCAGGCCGAGCCGGGGGTGCTCGTGCCCGATCCGTACGGCCTCGTGCGCAGCCGCGCGCTGCGCAGCGCCGACGGCTCGGTGCGGATCGCACTGAATGCATCGGTGGATCGCCATACCGCGGTAGCCGAGGCGCTGCACATGTATCACGGTTCCGGACTGAACCACGTCGCTTTCAGTACCGGCGACATCTTCAGCGCGATCCCCGAGTTCGTCGCCGACGGCGTGCCGATCCTGCGCATTCCGCGCAATTACTACGACGACCTCGCGGCCCGCTACGCGCTGTCCGACACGCTGCTCGAAGCGATGCGCGCAAACAATATCCTGTACGACCGCGACGAACGCGGCGGCGAGTTTTTCCACGCTTATACGGAGCAACTCGACCAGCGCTTCTTCCTCGAAATCGTCGAGCGGCGCGGTGGTTATGACGGCTATGGCGCGGCCAATGCGGCGGTGCGGCTCGCGGCTCAGGCGCAGCGCCGCAAGTAGCGGGCAGGCAGACACCCGAGGCGGCGGCTTCGTCATTGAAAAGTCGCCGCGTCGATACGGATTTCGTCTTCTCAGGCACGCGATTTGCGCCCCCAACGGGCAGGTTCGCCGTCTCGATATAATGGCGGCTGTTTTGCGGTCCAGCCCGCGCGACGTGTGGACCCTCGGCCGAATCGCCGAATCAACGCCAGGAGAGATATGAAGAAGTTCGCTGCAGTCCTGTCCCTTTCGCTGCTTCTCAACGCTTGCGCGTATTTCCAGAAAGACCCCGATTCCGGCGAACCCGTCACGGACACGACGACGCAGCGTTCGGTCGACGACGTCGTCGCCTGTCTGACGCAGTTGGCCAACCACCACAACGCCGCGTTCAAGTCGACCGGGATCCCGCAAGGCCAGATGCTCGACTTTGGCGACTCGAACATCATCAAGGTACGCAGTGACAATGGCGCGACAACTTACCGTTTCTATGCGGGCAAGCGTCATGTAAGCAACCTGTGGATCGAATCGGCAGCCAAAACCTGCGCGCCATAAGGCTTTATGGCGCAAAAAACCGAAGTTGCGGGCGCCGGAATTTGATCCATTGCAACGTTCATGTCACGGTGTTACAGGACAATGGAGTCTTAAGAATCGTTTAAGACTTCGTCCGCAACATCCCCGGACATGTCCCCGCACGAGGTGCGCTCCATGAACCAGCCCGAACCGAATACCAACGAAACGCCGGCCAAGCGGCCCACTATCCTGCGCCGTCTGTTGAGCCATCACGAACTCGCTACGCTGCTGCTGTTGTTGCACGCACCGATCGATGCATCCGCAAAACCCGAAATTCCGCAGCTTTACGAAGCAGGTCTCGTCGAGACCGTTTCGAACGACGCGGGCAACTCGCATATCCGCCTCACGTCCGAGGGTAATGCGGTGTTGCGGGGGCTTGGGGTGAAGTAAAGGACGACCATCGTAAAGATTTGAGGCCGCGGCAACGATGACGTTACCGCGGCCTTTTTCATTTAAGCCTTTCAAGCCTGCCACACCCCATACCCCGCCTCGCGCAACCCGATCGCCAGCTCCACTTCCATATCCTGCGCGCCGCGGTAAGGCATCGGGTTGAACACTTCGTACAGTTCGGGCATCAGACGCAAACCATAGTCGCGCACATACCGGTTGGCTTGAATGCCTGCCTTGTGCCGATCGAAGCGCAAGTCCGGGTCGAGCCCGGTCATGCCGACGTACACGCACGGCTTGTCGAAACGGTAATCGGGATTCGCGCGACGAAAGCGCGCCTCATTCCACACCTGGTCGTCGAGCGCGACGACGTACACGTAATAGTGATGCCCGCGACCCGCCATCACACGCCCGATGCCGCTCAGCCGCGCAGCGTACCGTGCAGCAACATCCGGTACTCGGTCGGTGTGACGCCGACGGTCGCCTTGAATTGCCGCGTGAACGCGCTGTGATCGGTGTAGCCGCAACGCGCGGCGACGTCGGTGACCTTGTCATGAGAAACCAGAAGCGCGGTTGCCGCATCGAGCCGCGTTTTCAGCAGCACCTGGCGCGGCGTCAGATGAAACACCTTGTGAAAATAGCGCTCCAACTGCGCGACCGACATGTCCGCCATCGCCGCAAGCTGCTTCAGGTTCAGCGGCTGCACGTAATTCTCCTGGATCGACTGCACGACGGCTGCGAGCCGGCTGTAGGCCGGGTGGCTGCTTTCGTCGGCTTTCAGATCGCGGGAGATGCCGGCGAGGCCGACCACCTTGCCGCTCGCATCGCGCAACGGCTGTTTGCAGGTCAGGCACCAGCCCGGTTGACGGCCCGGATACAGATGCAATTCGAGCTGATCGAGCATCTGGTTGCCGACGCCGATGATCGCCTTGTCCTGCGCGGTATAGATGCGCCCGAAGCGGCGCGGAAACACGTCTTCCGCGGTCTTGCCGAGCAGCGCCGCCTTTTCCTTGAAGCCGCAACGCGAGGCCAGCGTGCGGTTCACGAGCGCGTAACGCGCGTCCGCGTCCTTCACGAAGAACACGACGTCCGGCATTGCATCGAATACCGGCTCGAGCAACCTGAAATGCGACAGCATGCCGGACAGCGTCGTATCGTCCGGTTCGAGCGGATGAGCCAGCGTGTTCATCGTGCGGTTCCGTTGGTGCGTGCCTGGTTGATTGCGTTGGGTTGCGTTCGCGGATCGCTGCGCGGTGCGGCCGGGCAGCCTGCTCGTGCAGTTGATAGCAATCGATTATAGAGCCGCGCGCCGCCCGCCAATATCCGCCGAGGGTAAGCGCGGAGCCGTCATGGCGCCGCTGTCGGCGGCTCGGCGGCGCTCATCAGCGTGCCAATTTGCGCCGGGCTAAATGGCGGACGTGCCGCAGCGGCCGGCCAGCCGAAGTACAGGCTCGCGGCCACGCCGCAGATGCGCCCCTGGCAAGGGCCCATGCCGCAGCGCGTCTGCAGCTTCGCGTCACGCCAGTCGGCGCAGCGGCGCACCTCGCCGACGCTCACGTCCTCGCAACGGCATAGCAGCGTCGCGTCGGCGGGCGGCGTGCGAGCCGCCTCGCCCAATGCGAACGACGCCGCGACGCGCGCGCCAAAGCCCCGCCAGCGCGCGCGCTGCATAACGAGCGCCGTCAGCGCGGCGCGATGGGTCGCCGCCGCGCCGCTCGCCACGAGCCCGGCGATCTCGCCTTCCGCGCAAGCGAGTTCCGCGCCGCCGACGCCCGTGCACTCGCCCGCCGCATAAACGCGCTCGAGCGAGGTGCGCTGCCCAGCGTCGACGACGATTTCACCCGCGTCGTTAATCGCGCAGCCGAGCGCCTGGGCAAGCGTGACGTTGGGCAGCAGTCCGTAGCCGCACGCGAGGCGGTCGCAGTCGAGCGTCTCGTCGCGCTCGCCGCGCCGGATCGTCACCTGCTGCACGCGCTCGGCACCGCGGGCTTCGCGCACGATTCTGCCGGTCCAGTAGCGCAGTCCCGCGAAACCGCGCGTGAGGCTGATCGCCTGACGCAGCTTCGCAGGCTCGCGCAGCAGCGACACGCCGAAACGCGCGACCTCGGCCGCCGATGCCTGTTCGACCACCGCGATCACATGCGCGCCGGCCTCTCGCGCGGTGGCCAGCGCGGCCATCAGCAGCGGGCCGCTGCCGGCGATCACGATGCGTTCGCCGCGCACCGGCATGCCGCCTTTGATCAGCGCCTGCAATGCGCCCGCGCCGGTTACGCCGGGCAAGGTCCAGCCGGGAAACGGCAGAAGACGCTCGCGCGCGCCGGTCGCGAGAATCAGTCTGTCGTAGGTGATCGACACGCCGCCGTGTTCGGCGGATTCGAGCAGCAAAGCTTGCGCGCCGAGCGGCGCAACCACGCGCGTCGATGGCCAGTAAGTGAAGTTTTGCTGCGATTGCAACGCTGCGAGTAACGCATGCAGCGGCGCTTGCGGCGGATAGGTGGGCCCCTGGCGCCAGATCTGGCCGCCGGCGCGCGGGTTGTCATCGATCTGCGCGACCGTCGCGCCTGCCTGCGCCGCCGCTCGCGCGGCATTGAGCCCGGCCGGACCACCGCCGATCACCACGATGTCGAAGTGCTGCGTCATGCGTGTACGGTCCCGTTTCGTGTCTGCACGCGCTGGCCGTCGCGGCACAGCGTCTGGCACGCGAGCACGTACGCGAGGCCGTCGATCGTCACGCGGCACTCCTGACACACGCCCATCCCGCACAACGCGTCGCGCGGCTCGCCTGTGACCGATAGACGCGAGCCGCGGATACCCGCAATAGCGAGCGCCGCGGCCACGGTCGTGCCGGGTTCCACTTCGATGCTGCAACCATCGACCGTCAAACGGATGCTAGCCGCGTCAGTGTCAGTCATGGGCCACCTGTTCAGCAAAACGGACCGGCAAATAAGGTTCGAACGGAATCGGCGCGGCGTGGCCCGCGATCTGCGCCGCGAGGAGTTTCGCGGTCGCAAGAGAGGTCGTTACGCCCAGTCCTTCGTGACCGACCGCAAGCCATACGCGGGACGTGGAACCAGCGCCAACTTCGGGTGCAAACTCGCCGGCCGGTCCGATCAGCGGCAAGCCGTCCGGAGACGCGGCACGAAAGCCCGTCCACGCGCGGAGGCCGCTGAGCGTCGGCAACGCCGGCAGATATTGCGCTGCACGTTGCAGCATCTGCGCGAGCACGGGCATCTCGACGGCGGGATCGGTCGTTTCGAACTGGCGCGACGAGCCGATCAGCAATTGCCCGGTCGGACGCGGCTGCGCGTTGAACGCGACCGACGTGCCGGTCGCGTGATGTGCGCTCTTGACGTAGCCGAGCTCCAGCAGTTGATGACGGATGAGCCCCGGGTAGCGGTCGGTGATCAGCAGATGGCCTTTCTTCGGCTGCATCGGCAGCGACGGAAGCAATTGCGCCACGCCGATGCCGTTCGCGACGATCACGTGCGCCGCGCTGATGCGCTCGCCGCTCGCCAGCGTCACACCACCCGCATCGATCGACGTGACCTGCGCACCGAGCCGCACGCCGATGTTCGCCGCGTGCGGCGATTGGGCGAGCAGCCATTCGGCGGCGGTCGGCGCATACACGATGCTGTCGTGCTCGATGCGCAAGCCGCCGGCCATCGATGGCGCGAGCGCCGGTTCGCAGGCGCGCAACCCGGCTGCGTCGATCAGTTGCGCGGCGACGCCTTGGCTCTCAAACGCCGCATGCATTGTGCGCGCGGCTTGCCATTCTTCGTCGTCGGCTGCGACCCACAGTGTGCCGCAGCGCGCGAACGCGTCGCGCGCGCGAAGCTGCGGCGCGAGTTCGAGCCACAGCTCGCGCGAATAACGGCTCAGTGCGAATTCCGCGGGCGAGTCGTTCATCACGACGATATGGCCCATGCCGGCCGCCGTCGCGCCGCCGCCGATGCGCTGCGCGTCGAGCACGTCGACACGCATGCCGAGCGCGGCCAGTTCCGCCGCGCACGCGGCACCGACGATACCCGCTCCGATGATCAGCGCGTCCGGGCTCATGCGGTCCGGATACCCCACGCAAACGGATCGCGCTCATCGAAACACAGACGCCCCTCGGCCATGATGTGCGCGTGACCGGTGATGGTCGGAATCACGCGGACGCCGTCGTGAACGCCATCGCCCGCGGCGCGATAGCTCGCCTCGAATACGCTGCCGATGATGCTCTCCTGGCGCCACACCGCGCCTTCGGCGAGCTTGCCGTCGGCCGCGAGGCACGCAACCTTCGCGCTGGTGCCGGTGCCACACGGCGAGCGGTCGTACGCATTGCCCGGACACAGCACGAAGCTGCGGCTGTCGATGCCCTCGCGCGAGCCCGGTCCGAACAGCTCGATATGGTCGATCAGCGCGCCGTTCGCGCCGGTGATGTTCTGTGCGATCAGCGCGTCGCGAATCGCCGAGCTGAAAGCCGTCAGGCTCGCGATGTTCGCGGCTTCGAGCTCGTGCCCATGCTCGGCCACGAGGAAAAACCAGTTGCCGCCCCAGCCGATGTCGCCGGTCAGCACGCCATAGCCAGGCACGTCGACCTGCACGGCCTTGCGGTGGCGATACGCGGGCACGTTGCGCACCGCGACGCCGCCGTCTTCGTTCAGCGTCGCCTCGACCACGCCGACCGGCGTTTCGATCCGGTGCCGTCCCGGCCCGATCCGCCCCATGTGCGCGAGCGACACGACGAGCCCGATCGTGCCGTGACCGCACATGCCGAGATAGCCGACGTTGTTGAAGAAGATCACGCCGGCCGCGCAGCTAGGATCGTCGGGCTCGCAGAGCAGCGCGCCGACCACCACGTCCGAACCCCGTGGTTCGGTGACGATGCCGGCGCGCCAGTCGTCGAAGCGGGTGCGGAAAACGTCGAGCCGTTGCGCGAGCGTGCCGCCGCCCAGATCCGGGCCACCCGACACCACGAGGCGGGTAGGCTCACCGCCGGTGTGCGAGTCGATGATGTTGAGGGTTTTCATGTCGCCCATGGTAGGAATCGCGGGCGGGTGGGTCTTGGTGCGCGTGCGCGCGGATTGAGACGATTTCGGCATACCGGGACGATGTGTGATCCGCCGCGCGCGCGGCGTGCGGAACGTCCCGCTATTCGGTACCGGCGTCGACAAACATCACTCCGAACCCGGCACCGAACGCCGCTGGCCAGCCCGACAGCCTATAACGCGGATTTCAGCATATACCCGGCCGACTGCAAATCTTCATTCGCTGAGCACGTGGTCACCGACCCGCAGCAACCGGTAGCCGCTCCTGTATACAGGCTGCAGCCGGAAACCGTTACGCGGCTCGATCGCGAGCAACAGACGCAGCCGCGACACGTGACTGTCGATGGTCCGCGTGTATTCGCGCAACTCGCGGCCCCACACCGTCGCGAAGATATGGTCGCGCGACATCACGCGATCGATATTGGAAAAGAGCAGCACCGCGATCCGGTACTGCGTGGGCGACAACGGTACCGGCTCGCCATGCAGCGCGACCGCCCGGCGATGCGTGTCAAAGCGATAAGGGCCGATCTCGAAGCAGGTCGCGGCGCTGAAGCTCACCGGGTAAGCGCGCCGCAGCAGCGCCGCGACTCGCGCGCGAAACTCGGCGTCCCGCAACGGCAACGCGAGGTATTCGTCGGCGCCGCCAGTGAGCGCGCGCACCATGCTTTCCTCCGACCTGTCGTTCGACACGAACATGATCGGCACATGCTCGCCTGCCACGACGCGCATCGAGCGCAACAGGTCCGCTCCGGCGGGCCGCGTATCCTGCCAGTCGAGCACCAGCAGATCCATGGTGGAGTGCACGAGCGATTTCGACATCGCGCGGCCGTCGTCATACGCGGCGCAGAAATGGCCGGCTCTCACCAGCATTGATTTAATGGACTGACGCATGACCGGGTCACGCTGAAGGACAGCAACGCGCATGGAATGACTCTCGATAAGGATTCGCGGGCCATTCTCCGGGGCGCACCCCGGTCCCTCCCTTCGGAGCATTCCGAATTTCGGCGCTTTCTTCGCCCAACTGGGCGCTTCCGCGGCACTTCCGCTTTCATCCTGTAAAATTCGCGCCGGCCTCCGTCGTCAGCGCGCCCGCCCTATCCGGACGGCGCGCCCGTGTCCCGTGCTCTACCCAGCGCCTGCCACACTTCTCGCCCGACGACCGCCGTATGTCCACGCGTGACCCGCGTGGCTCCCAATTCAACAAAAGACATGGCAATGCAAGCAACAAATCTGGGTGGAGCACAGGCTGTCACCCCACGCCCGCTTGGGCACAGCGATTACAAGACACTCGGTCTCGCCGCGCTCGGCGGAGCGCTCGAGTTCTACGACTTCATCATCTTCGTTTTCTTCGCGCCCGCGATCGGCCAGCTGTTCTTCCCGGCGGCGATGCCGGACTGGCTGCGCCAGGTACAGACTTTCGGCATTTTCGCGGCCGGTTATCTGGCGCGGCCGCTCGGCGGCATCATCATGGCGCACTTCGGCGACCTGTTCGGCCGCAAGCGCATGTTCACGCTGAGCGTGCTGCTGATGTCGGTGCCGACGCTGCTGATGGGCCTGATGCCCACCTACGCGAGCATCGGCGTGCTCGCGCCGGTGCTGCTGCTGCTGTTCCGCGTGATGCAGGGCGCGGCGGTCGGCGGCGAAGTGCCGGGCGCATGGGTGTTCGTGTCCGAGCATGTGCCCGGGCGGCACGTCGGCTACGCGTGCGGCACGCTGACGGCCGGCCTCACCGCCGGCATTCTGCTCGGCTCGCTGATCGCGTCGGCGGTCAATCGCCATTTCACGCCGGCCGATATTTCCGAGTTTGCGTGGCGCATTCCGTTCCTCATCGGCGGCGTGTTCGGCATGTTCTCGGTCTACCTGCGCCGCTGGCTGCACGAGACGCCGGTGTTCGCCGAGCTGAAGCAGCGCAAGGCGATCGCCGCGGAAGTGCCGCTGAAGGCCGTACTGCGCGATCACGGCCGCGCGGTGATCGTGTCGATGCTGCTCACGTGGATGCTGTCGGCGGCGATCGTCGTCGTGATCCTGATGACGCCGACGCTGCTGCAAAAGCAATTCCACATCGAGCCGGCTACCGCGCTGCTCGCGAACTGCGTCGCGACGCTGTGCCTGACGATCGGCTGCGTGATGGCGGGTTCGATCGCCGGACGGTTTGGCGCGGGCCGCACGATTTTCGTCGGCGGCGTAGCGCTTGCGATTACGTACTACGTGATGTTTCGCCAGTTGGCCGTCGACACGTCCCTGCTCGTGCCGCTGTACGCGCTCGCCGGGCTGTTCGTCGGCGTGATCGGCGCGATTCCGCTCGTGATGGTCCGCGGATTCCCGCCGGTCGTGCGCTTCTCGGGCATCTCGTTCTCGTACAACGTCGCGTACGCGGTGTTCGGCGGTCTGACGCCGATCGCCGTTTCGCTGATGATGAAGTCGAACCCGCTGGCCGCGCCGCTGTACGTCGCGGCGATCTGCGTGCTGGGCGCACTGACCACGCTGTTCATCAAGGACGCGCCGCAGGGGCGTTGAGCCGACGCCGCATCTCGCTTCGTCGATCCGCATCCAGCGTGTCGACGAAGCGCCCCGCGACGGCGCGGTTTTCGACGCGCCGTCACTCGCACGGGCGACATCCATACTTCACGCCGCGCCGAAACGTGGCACGCTGCATCGGGCATACGATGCAGTCATGAACTCATCCAAATCCTCCTTTTCGCCCACCCTCGGCCGCGTTCTCGCGACCGTCAGCGTCGGCTTCGTGGTCACGCAACTCGACGTGACCATCGTCAATATCGCGCTGCCGCGAATCGGCGCGGATCTGCACGCGAACGTCGCGGGACTGCAATGGGTCGTCGACGCGTACACGCTCGCGTTCGCCGTGCTGATGCTGTCGGCCGGCGCGCTCGGCGACCGCTTCGGCGCGCGGCGCATGTACGCGTGCGGAATCGTGCTGTTCGCGCTGGCGTCGCTGGCCTGCGGACTCGCGCTCGACGCGCCGATGCTGGTCGCCGCGCGCGCGGTGCAAGGCATCGGCGCGGCCGCGATGCTGCCGAATTCGCTCGCGCTGCTCAATCAGTCGTTCGGCCACGAACCGAAGCTGCGCGCACGCGCGGTCGGCCTGTGGACCGCGTCCGGCGCGATTTCGATCGCGGCGGGGCCGGTGGCCGGCGGTCTGCTGATCGCCGCGTTCGGCTGGCGCAGCATCTTCCTCGTCAATCTGCCGATCTGCGCGGCCGGCCTGCTCGCGACGCTGCTGTGGATTCCGCGTCCGCAAACCGCGCAGCGCGGCGCGCCCGCCGCCGCTCGCGGCAACACCGGCGCGACGCCGCGCGGCATCGATCTCGGCGGCCAGGGTCTCGCGATCGTCGCGCTGACCGCGTTCGTCGCCGCGGTGATCGAATGGCGGCCGCTCGGGCTCGCGCATCCGCTGGTCGCCGGCGGCTTCGTGCTGGCGCTGCTGGCGGCGGTCGCGTTCGTGTTCGTCGAAGCGCGCGTCGCGAGCCCGATGCTGCCGCTGTCGCTGTTCGGCACGCGCACGTTCAGCGCCGCGGTGCTGTTCGGTATCTGCGTGAACCTGACGTATTACGGCATGGTATTCGTGCTGAGCCTTTACCTGCAGCGTGTGCGTGGCTACACGCCGCTGCAGGCGGGCCTCGCGTTCCTGCCGCTGACGGGCGGCTTCCTGGTCTCGAACGTCGCGAGCGGCTGGGTGATCGGCCGCCTCGGGGTGCGCGTGCCGATGATCCTCGGCGCGATCACGGCCGGTCTCGGCTACGGCCTGCTGCATCTCGTCGATGCCGACACGCCGCTGATCGGCCTGCTGCTGCCGTTTTTGCTGATTCCGTCAGGCATGGGGCTCGCGGTGCCGGCGATGACGACGGCGGTGCTCGCCTCGACCGAAGCGCGGCGCGCGGGCACGGCGTCGGCGGTATTGAACACGGCGCGCCAGGCCGGCGGCGCGGTGGGCGTGGCGGCGTTCGGTGCGCTCGCGGGCGGCGCGGCCGCGACCCAGATCGTGCCGGGGATGCAGGCGGCGACGGCTATTTCGGTGGGATTGCTGGTGCTGGGTCTCGTGCTTGCGTGCTTCGTGCATCCGGAGCCGCACGCGACGGCGTCGTCTGCGCGGGTGGCGAGAGCCGCGAGTAAGTAAGCGGTGTGTGTAACGCAGGCGCCTACAGCGACGCCTCCTGAATCGTGCCGGTATCGATTGCGCGCTCGATCAGGCCTTCGTTGCGCGCCTTGGCGATCGCATCGGCGACCAGTTTCTCCGGGTCTTCGATCTCCGCCTTCAGCGTGCCGATGAATCCGGACGCATCCAGAACCACTAGCGTCTTCGCGGAATCGGCGAGGCTGATGATCACGCGATGCGGCGTCGCCCCTTCGCCGAGACTCGCGCACAGTTGCGTGAGCTTGCCGCCGATCATTTGCTCGAAGTTCTGAATCATCATCTGCCCCCTTGAATGGTGCGGATTGGAACCCTGCTGGTAGCAGGATCCGGGCCGCGCCCTACAGGCCGCCGAGTCCGCTGCGCGGCGCGCGCGCGTTGTCGACGCTCAGACGCCCCGCGCCGGTGACGAACAGCAGCAGGAAACCGCCCGCGATTCCGATGTTCTTCCAGAAATGAATCACCATGTCGTGCTGCAGCGCAGGGTCGGTGATATTCCAGAAGTCGTGGCCGAGCACCGCGGTCGCGACCGTATACACCGCCATGACCAGCGCGAGGGGCCGTACCTTGAAGCCGATCACGAGCAGCAGGCCGCCGAGCACCTCGACCGCGGTTGCGATCGGCGCGGCGATCTGCACGAACGGCACGCCCTTCGAATGCAGGTAGCCGACGAAGCCCGCATAGCCCAGCAGCTTCATCACCCCGCTCCACAGGAACAGCACGGAAAGCGCAAGACGGGCGATGAAAATAATGCCGAAATCGACGGGACGCGACATGGGGGACTCCTGTAATGAATAAGCAGCAGACCCGAATAGACGGGCTCAGTTCCCCGCCTCGCCCCTGAGCATATGTGCAATGGCGACGATTTCCAAGCCCGCTCAGGCTGGTGGATAGGTGGCGACCTCGATCAGGTTGCCGTCCGGATCGCGGCAATACACCGAGGTCATCTTGCCGCGCGCGCCGTCGCGCTCCACCGGCCCCGCCTCGATCGCGACGCCTTGCGCGAGCCAGTGCGCCTTGACTTCGTCCGGGCTCGCGGTGGTCACGAAACACAGGTCGGCCGTGCCCGGCACCACCTCGCGCGACGTGAACCAGACGACGGTATCGGCCGACGCGGGACGCAGATTGATCTTCTGATTGCCGTAGGTCATCGCCACGCGCATGCCGCTGCGCGACGTGAACTCGGTGCGTCGCATGCCGAGCATCCGCGCGTACCAGGCCGCGCTCGCTTCGACGTCAGCGACGTTCAGAACGAGATGATCGAGACTGTCTAGCTGGAAGCTCATGGTTTTGTCCCGATGACGCGGGGAAGGTGGCCGCGACTATGCGCGCGGTGCGTCCGGCGCGAGCAACACGCCCTTCGTGAACACGAAGCAACCGTAGCCGCGCTCTTCGCCGGTCGCGATCACGCAGTATGCGCGGCGCGCACGCTCGTAAAACGCGAATCGCTCGATCGACACGAAGGGCACCTCGCGCCCCTCTCCCTCATTGACCTCGGCTTGCGCTTCGCGCTGCACGGCGGGAATCGTCTGCGGCTCGCCCACCACTTCCATGCGCGACGCGGGATGCTCGATGAAGGTGTCGAGCGGCAGCACCGACAGCACCGCGCGGATCGCGCGCGGCGAACTGACGCCGTCGAGCCGCAGCGGCCTGCCGAGCACGGTATCGCGCGCGACCGCGTCGGCCGGGAAGTTGGCGTCGCAGATCACGAGCTCGTCGCCGTGGCCCATCGAGCGCAGTGCGTGGAGGATATCGGCGTTCAGTAGCGGGTCCAGATTTTTCAGCACGGGGTCTCCTGGTCGTTCGGTTGGGAACATGCCGCGGCGGTGAGGTCGTGCGTGTCACGCGTCATCAGCACGACGATCGATTGTAGCAAGCGCGTCGCGGGTCTTGCGGCGCTGCGCTCGCACCGCATTGCCAGCGCAGCCATCCGACCAGAGCGAGCAGCACGAGCCCCGCGCCGCCGAGCACCGGCTCGCGCCAGCCGAACAGTGCGATGAACATGAACGCCCGCGCGCCGCCGAGCAGCGCAAAACCGGCGATCGCGCTCGATAACGCATCGAACGCGGCCGCGACACGCAGCAACGCGAGATGGACTTGGGCGGGCCTGGCAGCGGCGGGGTCGTGCATGATCGTCTCCGTGAAAAGCGCCTCAGGCGGCGCCGGGGGTTTCGTCGAGGAAACCGGTGACCGCTTGCAAGCGTCCATCGGCGTCCACCACGCCGAAGTCCGAGCCCTTCACGATCGCCTCGCCAGCTGGCGTCGTCAGCGCCCACGAGAAGCGCAGACGATTCGCGAAGCCGTCGACGTCGGTCGTACGGCGAAACGTGTGATGCGGAAAGCGCTCGTGCACCGCGCGGATCATCGCGTCGATGCCATCGTGGCCCGCCCCCGCCAGCAGCGGGTCGCGATAGTCGGCGTTGGCGCTCCACGTGGCCGCGATCAACTCCCGACGACGCGCGCCATCGGTCTCGTTCCAGGTGTCGAAATAACGGTCGATCAGATCGGTATGTGCATTCATCTCAAACTCCTCGATTGGCAGGACTGAGCGCTTCGCGCGTCATACGCATCGCATGCGGCGGGCTCGGAGTGAAGATTGACGGTTCGCGTGCACTGCGTCGATTACGTGGGAGGTAATCAAGCGGATGCAGCGTCGCTGTTACGCAGCGTCTTTCACTGTCCTTCACGCCAAATAGGCCATCCGGCCGAGTCGGCAAGAAACCTTTGCATCGCTAACCTCACGAAGCCTGCCGATGACTTCGCGAGGCGGGCAATGCAATGAACGGGAGGACGGCTTGGACCGCTTTATCGAGACACTTTTTTCGCTTGCACGACCGTATCCTCAAGGATACAATCATCCGCAGATCGAAACACCGCGCGCGTACACGATCAACTGCACCGAGGAGTTCGATCGTTGGCTTCACGGCCTCACCGACCTCAAGGCCAAGGCGCAAATTCTCGTGCGAATCCGGCGCGCGGAACGCGGACTTTTCGGCGACGCGAAGTTGCTGGAAAACGGCGTGTTCGAGATGCGCATCGATTGCGGCCCGGGTTACCGGGTCTACTACGCGCGCGAGGGGCGCATGATGTATCTGCTGCTGTGCGGGGGTATCAAGTCCACGCAGCAGGCCGATATCAGGCATGCCGGAACAATGTGGGCAACCATCAGAAAGGAACGGTCATGAGCAAAATCAAAACGGCGCGCTTCGACGCATCGAAGTACCTCGACAACGACGAGATGGTCGCGGCCTATCTGAACGCCGCGCTCGACCAGGGCGACTCCGACCTGCTGCTCGCCGCCATTGCGGACATCGCCAAGGCACGCGGCATCACGAAGATCGCCGCGGCAGCGGGCCTGGGCCGCGAAAGCCTGTACAAGACACTCGCGCCCGGCTCCAAGCCACGCATGGACACGGTCCTCAAGCTGGCGGGTGCGATCGGCGTCAAATTCACCGCCGTGCCGCTGCGCATGGCCGCCGCCTGAGCCGGGCGCGGCGCTGGCCAGTGCGTCGCGCGAATTCACGCGTGGCGGCCGGGGCCGGCGCAATCGTTGGTGTGAAGCGACGGTATCGGCCGCACGTCGCGTTGGTTGAAATTGGCGGGGCATTACCTCTCAGGTAATCGATTGCCTGCACGCTTTGACTATCATCGGTGGCATGAACACACTCTCTATCGCACAAACGGCTTCGTCATCCCCGTCGAGAGGCACTCGGGCGGTCGGCGAACTTCTCCGCGAATGGCGGCAACGGCGGCGCATGAGTCAGCTGCTGCTCGCCACGGAGGCCGACATTTCGACGCGCCATCTGAGCTTTGTCGAATCGGGGCGCGCACTACCGAGCCGGGAAATGGTCATGCATCTCGCCGAGCGTCTCGACGTGCCATTGCGCGCGCGCAATGCCCTGCTCGTCGCGGCCGGTTACGCGCCGCTGTTCCGCGAACGTCCGCTCTCCGACCCGCAGCTCTCCGCCGCGCGCGAAGCCGTCGAACTGGTCCTCAAGGGACACGAGCCCTACCCGGCCCTCGCGATCGACCGGCATTGGACCATCGTCGCGACCAACAATGCGCTTGCGCCGTTGTTGAGCGGCGCGAGCCCCGAACTGCTCAAGCCACCGGTCAACGCGCTGCGCCTGAGCCTGCATCCGCAAGGCATCGCGGCATCGATCATCAACTGGCATGCATGGCGCGAGCATGTGCTGGCCCGGCTGCAACGGCAGATCGACGTCAGCGGCGACGAGACGCTGAGCGCGCTGCGCGACGAACTGGCCGGCTATCCCGCGCCGCCGGGTGCCGACGCCTCGATGCCGGACGATGCCGTCCTCAACCAGATCGCCGTGCCATTGCGGCTGCGCACACCGCTTGGCGTGCTGTCGTTTTTCAGCACTACCACGGTGTTCGGCACGCCGGTGGACGTTACGCTGTCGGAACTCGCTATCGAGGCGTTCTTTCCAGCGGATCAGCAAACCGCGGCGGCGCTGCGCGAGTTTGCCGAACACCAGCGCGGCTAGTCTCTCGCGCACCCCGTCCGCCCGACCCAGCACGAACCAAGTGATATGTCCGTCAACGCCGACACCCTGCTCATCCGCCAACTCGGACCCGCCGGCCGGGACGCCTATTTCCAGCTTCGTCTGCGCGGGCTGAAGGCGCATCCCGCTTCGTTCGGACAAAGCTACGATGAAGCGCTCGCGAAAGGCCCCGCGCAGCATGACGCGACGTTGCTGGGCTCGGAGGCGGAAGGCTCGTTCCTGCTTGGCGCGTATGCATCGGCGGATGCTCCGTTGATCGGCGTCGTCGGTCTGCGGCGCAACCAGGCTCACAAGGAACGTCACAAGGCGAACGTGGTCGGCATGTATGTCGCACAGGAAGCGGCTGGTCGTGGGGTCGGGCGTGCGCTGCTCAGCGAGTTGTTGACGCGCGCGGCGCGCGTCGACGGTTTGCGGCAGGTGCAACTGACCGTGGGTAGCCGCAACGACGCGGCGCGCAAACTGTATGAATCGCTCGGCTTTCGCAAATATGGGTGCGAAGTCGGCGCGTTGGACGTCAACGGCGTATTCCACGACGAGGATCTGATGGCGAGATTCCTCGCATAGCGCTCACCTGCGGCCGATTCCGGTGCCTCGGCAAGGTTGTAAATATCAGCGCTCAATGCAGCAACATCTGTCAGGCATCCTGCACGGCTCTGGCTCGTCGCCGTCTTCGTCGGCAACGTAATCAGCACACGTTTGCGACCGCTTTTCGACTCGGGGCCGAATGCATCCGCCGGTCCGCCTGCCCATCAGCAATCGAGCCGTTACAAATCCCGCCCCACTTTGCATAGTTGTAACTGGGGGCGCATCAACCCGTTACACCCCTCATCCGTCCCTCACACGCCATGAAAGACGAGTATTTATTACCGTCTTTTCCATCGCTTTCCATTTCCTTTCCAATTCAAAACGAATTTACCGATCGCCTCGCGGCCCGAATGCGCGGCCGGGACAAGCGCGCTAGATTCCCGCGCAGCAAGGGTTTTCATGGATTAGAGGCGACTCTCGGAAGGCTAAAAACCCAGTTGGCATCATTCATTACAACGACGTGAAAAACTTACCGAAAAATGGTGTGGCTTTTTGAGATATTTTTTTGTGAAGGGATTGATTTCTGGTTTTACCCTTCATACAATTCGTCCCGAGCTGTTACGAAATGTAACGTCTTGTATCAAATGTTCGCTGTCTGTAGCAGGTAGCAACATGTAGCCGGAGGCAGCGTTTCCGGCGAGGCAGAAAAGACATAACGGCGCAAAGCCGACATAGAAATTCGGGGCTTCGGAAACAGAGAAAATGGACCGTAGCAGCGAGACGCTGGATTCAATCCGCGAGATCAATTTGTCTTACATCATGCTCGCGCAACGTATGTTGCGCGAGGACAAACCGGTCGGAATGTTCCGGCTGGGACTGTCGTCGGAACTGGCTGATTTGCTTGCCGGGCTGTCGCTCGCGCAAATCGTCAAGCTGGCCTCTTCCGACCAGCTTTTGTGCTTCTTCCGCTTCAACGACCACGCGATGCTGTCGGCGTTGACGCAAACGACGAAGCACGCCGCAGTTGCACCGACCCACACGGCGATTCTGCTTGCGGGCCAGCCCGCCGAGCAATTTGCCTGATCGAGACGACTGCAATGCTCAAGCGAAGCCTGACCGAAGATGCACAGGAAGTATTTCGCGCGATCGCACTGATCGAGCTCGGCGCCCGCATGCAGGTGCTAGAGAGCGAGCTCACGCTGTCGCGCGACCGTATGATCCGCCTGTATCGTGAGGTCAAGGGCGTATCGCCGCCCAAGGGCATGCTGCCGTTTTCGGCGGACTGGTATATGACGTGGCTCGCGAACATTCACGCGTCGCTGTTCTACAACACGTACCTGTTCCTGAAGAACGAAGCGCGCTGCTCGCATCTGGATGCGCTGACCAAGGGATATCGGTTGTATCTCGAGCACTGTCAGCACAGCGAAACCGAGCCGGTGCTCGATCTGACGCGCGCGTGGACGCTCGTGCGTTTCTTCGACGCGGACATCCTGCAGCTGACCAAGTGCTGCCGCTGTACCGGCAAGTTCGTCGCGCATAAGCACGACCTGCAGCACAACGTCGTGTGCGGCGCGTGCCAGCCGCCGTCGCGTGCCGGCAAGACGAAGAAGGCAGCCGCCGCGCGCCGGGAAGCGCTCGGTGCGGCACAGGCCGCGCAGGCCGCCTGACCGCTCGAGGCGCCCGTCGCGAGACGCGGCCAACCCGTTTCAAACCGAAGCTCACGTGGATCCGCGCAGTGATTGAACTGCGCGGATTTTTTTTCGCCTTCGCGCCGGGCCAACCGGCGTTCAAATGAATCTTCGCCGCCGGTCAGCTCAACCGGCCAGCCCCACCGTCTGGACGACGAGCCACAGATTCGCGGCACTGATCACAACAAATAGCGTCCACACGAGCAGGCGCGTCGGCAGCGTGTTGGCGAATTCGCCCATCAGCGAACGGTCGCTCGTCATGCGGATCAGCGGATAAAGTGCGAACGGCAGTTGCAGGCTCAGCACGACCTGACTCGCGACGAGCAGTTGACCGACCGCGCCATTGCCGAGCATTCGCACGCCGATCAGCGCCGGAATCAGCGCGAGCGCTCGCGTGATGAAGCGCCGCTGCCAGCACGGAATCTTCATCTTCAGGAAGCCTTCCATGATGACCTGCCCCGCCACGGTGCCGGTGAACGTCGAGCTTTGTCCCGACGCGAGCAGCGTGATCGCGAACAGGAACGCGGCGAAGCCGGTGCCGACGATTGGCGCTAGCAGCCGGTAGGCGTCCTCGATCTGCGTGACCTGGTTGTGGCCCGTCGCATGAAACGCGGCGGCCGCGAGAATCAGGATCGCCATGTTGATCAGCGCCGCGAGCACGAGCGATGCGATCGTGTCGATACGCGACATGCCGATCGCCGAGCGGATGCTGGCCGAATCGCGCTTCACCGCGCGCGTCTGTACGATGGACGAGTGCAGATACAGGTTGTGCGGCATCACCGTCGCGCCGAGAATGCCGATCGCGAGATACATCGGCTCGCGCGAATTCAACGCCTGCCACGACGGAATCAGCCCTTGCGCGACCGACGGCCAATGCGGCCTGACGAGCGCAAGCTCGATGATGTAGCCGACGCCGATCGTCGCGATCAGGCCGAGCATGATCGCTTCGAGATCGCGAAAATTCTTGCCCTTCAGGCCGAGCACGATCAGCGTGTCGAACGCGGTGAGCAACACGCCGGTGGTCAGCGAGCAGTTGAACAGCAGATGAAACGCAAGCGCGCCGCCGAGCACTTCGGCGAGATCGCAGGCGATGATCGACAGCTCCGCGAGCAGCCACTGCGCACGCGCGACGCCCGGCGAATAGCGCGTGCTCGACAGTTGCGCGAGGTCGCGCCCGGTCGCGATGCCGAGCCGCATGCTCAGGCATTGCAGTGCCATCGCCGCGAGGCTCGACAGCAGCACGACGAATAGCAGACTGTAGCCGAAGCGCGAACCGGCTTCGATCGCGGTGGCCCAGTTGCCCGGGTCCATATAGCCGATCGATATCAGCAGGCCGGGCCCCGCGAATTGCAGAATCTTCTTCCAGAACGGCGCGCCCGCGGAGACGGCGACCGAGCCCTGGACCTCGGACGGACAGAACGGCGCTGTGGCGGTTGTAGGTAGTTTGAACAGCAAGCCGGAAATCTCTCGAGAGGAATCGACGCGACGCCTCGGGCGGGCGTCGCAAACGGCCTCAAGTGTACAGAGAAACCTCCGGCAATGTCCCGCTCAGCGCGTAGCGGCCGACGTCGCGCACGCGGTAGTCGAGCGGATCGTGCAGCGTGTGCACGCGCGCGTTGCGCCAGAAACGATCGAGCGCGAGCGGCGCATGAGTCGCGCGTGCGCCGCAGGCGTCGAAAAGCTTTTCGCCGATGTCGAGCGCCGCCCGATGCGCGACGATCTTCGCTTCCGATGTTGCGAGCGCGACCCGCGCACGGCTCTCGGCATCGAGCTTTGCGCGTTGCTGCCACGCTTCGTCGAGCGCGTTCGCGGCGCGCGCGGCCAGCGCCGCGGCGCTGACCGTCTGGATATGCATTTCGCCGAAGCGCTGGATCAGGTAGGGGTCGTCGGTCGCTTTGGCGACGCCGGACGCGATCCACGGCCGGCCATGTTCGTGCACGTACGCTCGCGCTTCTTCGAGCGCGCCCTGCGCGATCCCGACGAACAGATTGGTCAGCACCTGTTGCGAGATCAGCGTGCGCAGGCTCGCGTGCGGCGTGTCGGGTCGTTCGAGCACCTCTTGCGGCTCGACCCTGACCCGCGCGAACGACACGCTGCCGCTGTCGGTCTGCCGCTGGCCGATCGGGTCCCAGTCGTCGTGAACGGTGATGCCTTCGCGCGTGGTCGGCACCGCCGCGAATACGGGTTTGCCGGTCGATGGATCGTGCGCGGACACGGTCATCATCTGCGAGCCGCGCGTACCGGAACAGAAGCCTTTCTCGCCGTCGAGCAGGTAGCCGCCATCGTGCGTCGATGTAGCAACGAGACGCGCATCCAGTGGATTCACCGCATTGCCCCACCACCAGCGATGCTCGACGGTGCCGCGCAGATATTTCTCGCGCTGCCGTGAATTGCCCCACAGGTCGATGCTGACCACCTGCAGACAGGTGAAGCCGACCAGATGCGCGAGCGCGCTATCGACGCGCGCAAGCTCACGCACCACGTCGTAGATCGCGGACCAGCGCGCGCCCGCGCCGCCGAATTCGCGCGGCACGGCGAGCGTCAGCAGGCCCGCGTCGGCGATCCACTGCTTCTGCTGCGCAGCGTGACCGCCTTCGCGATCGCGCTGCGCGGCGCTCGCGCGCAACGCGGCGAGCAGTGTGGTGAGGTCGCGCGCGCAAGCCTGATGCTGCTGCTCGCGAAACTGCTCGATGCCGTCATGCACGAAAGTCACTGGCTTGCCCTAGGTTCGTCGTTGGCTGGATCGGACGATGATAGGGAGCCGCGCGCACGTGGTCTACGAAGCGATTTGCACAAGGAAAGCGCGAAAAACGATTTGCATGAAAAACGCCGGGCGGCGCTTGCGCGCGGCCCGGCGTGATTGATGAGCTTGATGAAGCGCTTGCTACAGGTTAGTAATTCAGCGCTTCGCCACTTGCTGTGCCGTCGAAACGGCTGCAGCTTCAGCCGAGGAACCGGAAGCACCGGCCGGCACCGGCACCGCCCCCACCGCCGTACCCCCCGCCGTCACATCGCCCCAACCGCCACCGAGCGCGCGAATCAGGTTCACGGTTGCAACAGCCTGCGTGCCCGCCAGATGGCTCGCCTGCAATTGCGACTGCAGCACCTGCCGCTCACCATCGATCACGTCGAGATAGCTGACAGCGCCCTCCGTGTACTGCGTGCGCGACAGATGCGCGGCGCGCTGCGATGCATCGACCGCGTCGTTCTGCTCGCGCATCTGATCGTCGAGCAAACGCAGATCGGCGAGATTGTCTTCGACTTCACGGAACGCCACGAGCACCTGCTGGCGATATTGAGCGACGTCCTCGTCGTACTTCGAACGCGCCTGAGCGAGATTGGCCTTGCGACGGCCGCCGTCGAAGATCGGCATCGTCAGCGCGGTACCTACGGCCGGACCGAGGATGAACGCGCGGCTCGACCACATGAACAGATCGCCGAGCGTCGCGGATTCAAAGCCGAACGCACCGGTGATGTCGAGCTTCGGGAAGAACGCCGACTTCGCGAGCCCGACGCGCGCATTCGCCGCCTGCATCGCGCGTTCGGCTGCCGCGATGTCAGGCCTGCGTTCGAGCAGCGCCGACGGCAAACCGGCCGGCACGCGCACCGTCACCAGCGCGAGCGGTTGTTCCGCGAAGCTGAAATCCGCGGGCGGCTTGCCGAGCAGAATTGCGAGGCTATGCTCGGAGGCCGCCCGCTGCCGCGCGACGCCGACCGCATCGGCACGCGCGCTGGCGAGCTCGTTACGCGAACGCGACAGATCCAGCTCGCTGATATCGCCTTCCTTGAAGCGCCGCTGGACGAGCTTCAGCGTCTCCTCGCGCAACGCGACGGTGCGGCGGTACAGCTCCTGGTCCGTGTCGAGCTCTCGCAACTGGAAGTAGTTCTGCGCGACGTCGGTCTGCAACGACAGCTGCACCGAACGGAACAGCGCTTCGCTCTGCTGCTCGTCCGAACGCGCCGCGTTCACGTTCGAGCTGACGCGCCCGAACAGATCCGCTTCATACGATGCGCCGACCTGCGCGCGCCAGATCGTGCCGGTCGTGCCGCCCGCACTGTCCGGCTGGAATTGCGATGCCGCCGACGCGCGTTCGCGCGTCGGGCCGAAGCCCGCGTCGAGCTTCGGGAACCAGTCGGACTTCGCGGCCTGCGTGACCGCGCGTGCCTGCTGCACGCGCGCGGCCGCGGCCTTCAGGTCCTGGTTCGCCGCGGCAGCTTGTTCTTCGAGCGCGTCGAGTTGCGGGTCGCCGAACACCTTCCACCATTCGCCGCGCAGCGCATTGTCGGCGGGTTCGGCCGGCTTCCACGTGCCGTTGTTTTGTGCCGCCCCGGCCGAACCAGGCGCCGCGCCCGACGCCGCAGCAGCCGACGTCTTCACCGCGGGCGCTTCCTTGAACGCCGCCGGCGTATCGACGTCGGGACGCTTGTACGTCGGCTCGACCGAGCAAGCGGCCAGCAGCGCAATCAGCAAACCGCTCGCGGCCGCGCGGCCCCATCCGCGCAAGGATGCAAAGCGAGATTCAAAGCGTTTCATTGTTGTTTTCTCCTCAGGCGTCCGTAACGGGCGCGCCATAGCGCGGCGCATCCTTCTGCGCGACGTGTATCGTCCCGCCCGCGAGCGAACGCAGCACCACATAGAACACCGGCGTCAGCATCAGGCCGAACAGCGTGACGCCGAGCATGCCGAAGAACACCGCGACGCCCATCGCGTGACGCATCTCCGAGCCCGCGCCGCTCGACAGCACCAGCGGCACCACGCCCATGATGAAAGCGATCGACGTCATCAGAATCGGCCGCAGACGCAGACGGCTCGCTTCGATCGCGGCCTGCAGCGGACTGCGTCCATCGTGTTCGAGCTCACGCGCGAACTCGACGATCAGAATCGCGTTCTTCGCCGACAAGCCCACCAGCACCATCAAACCGATCTGCGTGAAGATGTTGTTGTCGCCGCCGGTGAGCCACACGCCGGTCAGCGCGGACAGCACGCTCATCGGCACGATCAGGATCACCGCGAGCGGCAGCGTCAGGCTTTCGTACAACGCCGCGAGCACGAGGAACACGAGCAGCACGCTGATCGGGAACACCCACAGGCCCGCGTTGCCGGCGAGGATCTGCTGATACGTGAGGTCGGTCCATTCGAGCTTCACGCCGCGCGGCAGCACTTCGGCGGCCACGCGCTCGGCCGCGGCCTGCGCCTGTCCCGACGAGAAGCCGGGCGCCGGGCCGCCGTTGATGTCGGCCGCCGTGTAGCCGTTGTAGCGCACCACCATCTCCGGCCCGTAGGTCGGTGTCACCGTGACGAGCGACGACAACGGCACCATCTCGCCGGCCGCGTTGCGCGTCTTCAGTTGCAGGATGTCGTCGGCGCGTTGACGGAACGGCGCATCCGCCTGCACACGCACCTGATACACGCGGCCGAAACGGTTGAAGTCGTTCACGTACAGCGAGCCCAGGTAAATCTGCATCGTGTCGAACACGTCCGTCACCGGCACGCCGAGCTGCTTCGCCTTCACGCGATCGAGATCGACGTTCAGTTGCGGCACGTTGATCTGATAGCTGGAGAAGGTCGGCCCGAGTTCGGGCGTTTGCGCCGCGCGCTTCACGAATGCTTCGGCAGCTTTGTTCAGTTCGGCGTAGCCGACCGCGCCGTGATCCTCGAGCTGCATCTTGAAGCCACCGAGCGTGCCGAGCCCGAGCACCGGCGGCGGCGGAAACACCGCGACGAACGAGTCCTTGATCGCGCCGTACTGCTGGTTCAATGCACCGGCAATCGCGCCCGCCGACAGCTTCTTGTCGCCGCGATCCTTGAACGGCTTCAGCGTGACGAACACGATGCCCGCGCTCGAACTATTCGTGAAGCCATTCACCGACAGACCCGGGAACGCCACCGCGCTTTCGACGCCCTGCTGCTTCAGCGCGATCGAACTCATATCGCGGATCACCTTCTCCGTGCGATCGAGCGACGCACCGTTCGGCAACTGCGCGAATGCGATCAGATACTCCTTGTCCTGCGCGGGCACGAAGCCGCCCGGCACGATCCGCGCCATCAATACGGTTGCACCGACGAGGATCGCGTACACCGCGAGCATCGCGCCCTTGCGGCGCAGCACGCCGGTCACGCCGCGGCCGTATGCTTCCGAACCACGATGAAAGACCTTGTTGAAACGCTTGAAGAAGCCGCCGAGCACACGGTTCATCACACGTGTCAGCCAGTCCTCCTTCTCGCCGTGGCTGCGCAACAGCAGCGCGGACAACGCCGGCGACAGCGTCAGCGAATTGAACGCCGAGATCACCGTCGAGATCGCGATGGTCATCGCGAACTGCTTGTAGAACTGGCCCGTGAGACCCGTCATGAACGCGAGCGGCACGAACACGGCGACGAGCGTCAGCGCAATCGCGATGATCGGCCCGCTCACTTCGCGCATCGCCTTGTAGGTCGCATCGCGCGCACTGAGCCCGCTTTCGATGTTGCGCTCGACGTTCTCCACCACGACGATCGCATCGTCGACGACGATACCGATCGCGAGCACCATGCCGAACAACGACAACGCGTTGATCGAGAAACCGAACGCGAGCAGCAGCGAGAACGTGCCGACGATCGACACCGGCACCGCGATCAACGGGATGATCGACGCGCGCCACGTCTGCAGGAACACGATCACGACGATCACGACCAGCGCGATCGCTTCGAGCAGCGTGTGGATCACCGCCTCGATACTCGAACGCACGAACTGCGTCGGGTCGTAGACAATCCGGTATTCGACGCCGGCCGGCATGTCTACCGCGAGCTCCTTCATCGCCGCGCGCACCTGCTCCGAAATCGCGAGCGAGTTCGCGCCCGGCGCCTGATTGATCGCGAGCGCAACCGCGGGCTTGTTGTCGAGCAACGAACGCAGGCCGTATTCCGAAGCCGCGAGCTCAATCCGCGCGATATCACGCAGATAGGTCACGCCGCCATCGGGCGCGGTCTTCACGATGATGTCGCCGAATTCGCTCTCGGTCTTCAAACGGCCGCGCGCATTCACCGACAACTGCAGTTGCGTGCCGGGCACCGACGGGGATGCACCGATCACACCGGCCGCCACCTGGATGTTCTGCTCGCGAATCGAGTTGACGACTTCAGTTGCGGTGAGACCGCGTTGCGCGACTTTCTGCGGATCGAGCCAGATACGCATCGCGTAGTCGCCCGAGCCCCACAACTGCACTTCGCCGACGCCCTGGATCCGCGCGAGCCGATCCTTCACGTTCAGCAGCGCGTAATTGCGCAGATACGTCATGTCGTAGCGATCGTTCGGCGAGATCAGGTGCACGACCATCGTCAGCGTCGGCGAACTCTTGATCGTCGTCACGCCGAGCCGCTGCACGTCTTCCGGCAGACGCGGCAGCGCCTGATTGACGCGGTTCTGCACGAGCTGCGTCGCGAGGTCGGGATTGGTGCCGAGCTTGAAGGTGACCGTCAGCGTCAGATTGCCGTCGCTATTCGCCTGCGACTGCATGTACAGCATGTTCTCGACACCATTGATCTGCTCTTCGAGCGGAGCTGCGACCGCCTCCGCGATGACCTTCGGATTCGCGCCCGGATACTGCGCGTGCACCACCACCGAAGGCGGCACGACTTCCGGGTACTCGGAGATGGGCAGCTTGAACAGCGAGATGATGCCCCCAAGCAGGATCAATACCGATAGCACGCCTGCAAAGATCGGGCGATCGATGAAGAATTTGGATATGTTCATTGGAAGCTCTTAACTTTGGAACATGCGCGTTGGAACACGCGGCTCACGAATTGCCCTTCGCGCCGGTGTCCGCCGCCGCCTTGCCGTGCGATTGTGCGAGCGCTGCGCTGTTCGGGTCGTCGTCGGTCGTCATCGGCACCATGTGCGCGCGCACCGCATCGCCGGGGCGCACACGCTGAACGCCGTTGACGACGATGCGGTCGCCCGCCTTCAAACCGTCCTTGACGACGCGCAGATTGCCCTGCATCGAACCGGTTGTGATCTCGCGATAAACCACGTGGTTGCCTTGATCGACGACCAGCACGAACTTCTTGTCCTGGTCGGTGCCGACCGCGGCATCGTCGATCAACAGTGCCGGATGCGGGGCGCTGCCGCCCACCTTGACGCGCGCGTAGAGGCCCGGAATCAGCGCGCCGTCCGCGTTGTCGAACTTCGCGCGCACGCGGATCGTGCCCGACGACGTATCGAGGCGGTTGTCGACCGACTCGATCGTGCCGCTGCGCGAGTAGCCGGATTCATCGGCGAGACCGAGTTCGACCGGCACCTTGCCGCCGTCCTTCGCGCGGCTCAGGTATTGCAGATAGGTCTGCTCGTCCGCGTCGAACGATGCGTAGATCGGCGACACCGACACAAGCGTGGTCAGCGGCGCGGAGCTCGCGCCGGCCGACACGACGTTGCCGACCGTGATCTCCGCGCGCGACACGCGGCCCGATACCGGCGCGACGATCTTCGTATAGCCGAGATTGATGCGCGCGGTTTCGAGCGCGGCTTGCGCGGCCTTCAGGTTCGCGCTCGCCTCGCGCGCGGCGTTCTGCTTCTCGTCGTAGTCGCGCTTGGCGATCGCGTTGTCGACGATCAGCCGTTGCGCGCGTTCCCAGTCGCTTTGCGTGTAGCCGGTGCGCGCCTGCGCGGCCGCGAGCTGCGCTTCCGCGCGATCGACTTCGGCCGCGTACGGACGCGGATCGATGACGAACAGCGTGTCACCCTGCTTCACCAGCGCGCCGTCCTTGAAGTTGACCGACACGATCGTGCCTGGCACCTGCGAACGCACGTCCACTTTCTGAACGGCTTCGAGACGGCCCGAATACGACTGCCAGTCGGTGATGGTCTTCTGCACGACGGTCGCCACGTCGACTTCCGGCACGATGGTCGGCGCGGCCGGCGAACTGGCATCCACACGGATCGCGCCGAACGTGCCCAGCCCGGCAAGAACGACGACCACTAGCGCGGCAAGCGCCACGCGGCGGCGGGAAAGAGGAAGGATAGTCATGTGTAGCTCCCGGTATCGTTGATTGAATTTCTGTTTATCGATGAGCGCGCGCATCGAAGCGCCACTGGAAAAAGCGCACCGCTTCCTGCAAAGCGGGCGGATGATCGGCGAGCGCCGCGTGCGACACGCTCGGGAAGCGCACCACCTGGGTCTGCACGCCCGCGTCGATCAGATTGCTTGCATACTTTTCGGCCTCGACATGCAGCACGTCGTTCTGCGCGGTCGCGATCAGCGTGGCTGGCAACCCGGCGAGCCGCGACGATTCGAGCGGCGCCGCATACGGATGCATGCGCTGCGACGCTTGCGGCAGATACGCGCGATAACACGCGGCGCACTCGCGCGCGGTGATGTCCGAACCGAGCCGCTTCTCGTCGCCAAGCCGCGTCAGGCTCGGGTCGAGCATCGGACCGAACAGCGCCTGCGCGCTGATCTGCACGTCGCCACGATCGCGCGCAATGAACGCCAGACAATTGGCGAGTTGGCCGCCCGCGTCATGGCCCGCCACACCGATCTTTCTGCTATTGCCACCAAACGCTCGCGCCCGCGTCTGCACCCACAGCGCCGCGCGATGCGCATCTTCCGGCGCGGCTGGAAACGGAAACCGCGGCGCGAGCGAATAGCCGACCGACACCACCAGCGCCGGTAAGCGTTCTGCGAAATACCGCGCGGCGAAGTCCGCGCATTCGATCGAACCTTTCGTAAAGCCGCCGCCGTGAAAATAAAGCAATACCGGCAATGCGGTTTTTTTCGTCAGCCGATACAGGCGCAACGTAATGGGCTGAGCGTACCCGTCGATACCCACGTCGGTGACTTCAAGCGTTGCGTCATTGGCCTCAGCGTCAGTGTCTTCGGCGGAAACGCCGATGGAAACGGACGGGTACGGCGATTTGAATGCATCCATGTCGAGCCGCGCAAATGCGCATAGAACTTCAATGGTGCGAATTGTGGGTTCAGCAGACTCGCAAATAAATGCCTATAATCCGGCAACACAATTCGGTGCCTTTGAACAATCCCATTGCGATTGTTTTTGCGGACGATTCCCGCCTGCGCACCCGCCCCTACTGGAGGTTTGCAATGGACCGGCTTCAGGCCATGCAAGTGTTCACACGTGTCGTCGACACCAACAGCTTTACCCGCGCAGCGGAGACGCTCGACCTGCCGCGCGCATCGGTTACTACGATTATTCAGAATCTCGAAGCGTTTCTCGGCACGCGGCTGATGCACCGGACCACCCGCCGTCTGTCGCTCACGCCCGATGGCGCCGCGTACTACGAGCGCTGCGTGCGCATCCTCGCTGACGTCGAAGAGACCGAGGCGAGTTTCCAGAGCGGCAACAAGAAGCCGCACGGCAAGCTGCGCATCGACATGCCGGGCTCGATTGGCCGTCTGCTCGTGATTCCGGCGCTGTGCGAATTCCACACGCGCTATCCGGACATCGATCTGCAACTGGGCCTGACCGACCGGCCCGTCGATCTGCTGCAGGAAGGCGTGGATTGCGTGGTACGCGTCGGCGCGCTGCAGGATTCGTCACTGGTCGCACGCCGCATCGGTCTGTTCGAGGGCGTGACCTGCGCGTCACCCGAGTACATCAAACGCGCGGGCATGCCCACTTCGCTCGAGGATCTCGAGAATCACAAAGCCGTCAACTACTTCTCCAGCCGCACGGGACGAACACTCGATTGGGCGTTCCTCGTGAACGGCAACGAGGTGGAAGTGAAAATGAAGGGGATCGTGTCGGTCAACGACGCCGACGCTTACGTGACCTGCGGACTCGAAGGCTTCGGTCTGATTCAGCCCGCGCTCTTTATGGTGCTGCCGCATCTGCGCTCGGGCCAGCTCGTCGAAGTACTGCCGGAACTGAAACCTTTGCCGATGCCGATTTCGGCAGTCTATCCGCACAGTCGTCATCTGTCGCCGAAAGTCCGCGTTTTCGTAGACTGGATTGCGGAGCTGTTCGATCGGTGCCCGTTGCTGAGCGGACGCGGCAGTCTCGACGCCACCTGCACGAAGCGCACGTTCGAGCAGCGCGAGTCCGCGCCGGCACTCGACACGCCGGTGATGTCAGAATGGGTCGCCTGAAGTACGCTAATTGAAACAGTGAATTCCAGCCGCGGCGCCAATGCCGCGGCAACCGAGCAATCGCACGGCTCCTGTAAGGCTCGCTCGCGATTGTTCCTGAATCGCGACAATTCATTTCGCAAAACCGCGATTTATCCGCGACGCGTCAACGTCTACATTTCACCCTGTCGCAGCGCCATCACGCTGCCAATGAATCGACAGGAGTGAATCATGAAACGCAATCTGTTGGCAGGCCTCGCCCTTTCGCTGCTCGTCAGCGTTCCGGCATTTGCGGAAGGCGGCAGTATCGGCCGTGCAGGAACCTATGACACGCGACCGGCGCCGAGCGCGAGCACGAAGACCCGCGCCGAGGTCAAGGCCGAACTGGTCGCCGCGTATCGCGACGGCTCGCTGCCCTCGCTGAATCGCACCTCGTATCCGAACAAAGGCCTGATCGGCCAGACACAGGCCGCGCGCATCGCGTTGCAGGAAGGGACGAACGGCGAAGTGACGCGGGTCGCGAAGGGCCAGTAACGAGTTAGCAGAAGTTGATTCGGAAACCGGCGCGCCTGCCGCACGAGAAGCGCGCGCCTCTTCATCAAGGAGCACATCATGACACCCTCGGAACTCGATAACTGGGATACCGATACGCCCGTGTGGACGCCGTATCGGCCGGTACAGCGTTGAGTGTTGGCTTTCTGTCGTTCTCGGCACTCGCCGTTATGCGCCCGCGAAGTGGCTTCGCGGGCGCATTTGCATTGAAGCGATCGAAAGCGCAAGCCGTTTTTTGCTGACCTAGGAGCGTTCAATCGGTGCCGTATTTGGGTGAACGTGGCCCGTACAGCAGTCCGTTCGGCGGCCCGGCATGCAGAAGCCGATAGCTCGTCACGCCAGCGATATCGTGGCCCTTGTCCGTCAGCGAATCCGCAATCTGCTTGACTGCAGCCGTGACGAGCATGCCGATCAGGCCACCTCCAGCATAGTTGTTGCCCTCGTTGCTGTTGGCGCTGGCACTACCCTGCCATAGCACGTCACCGCTCTTGAGATCGACCAGCCGGGCGGATGCCGTGACGACTGTCGCACTGTCGACGACGTGGTACACGGTACCGTACTGCGTGATCTTCGAATACAGGGCCGCGTCGGCACCGAAGATTTCGCGCAGCTTCGCAGGCGAGGTCGCTTCGATCTCCGCCGCCATGGTCAGGCCGTTCTGCCTGAACGTTTCATCCATCACCGCCACCGGTATCACGTAGTAGCCAGATTCGGCGAGCGGCATCGTCATCTGCGAGAGCATGCTGTTGGTCGCCTGTACGTCCGCCGTTTCGTTGGTCGGGGGCAGCAACAGGATCGAGTGCGGCCGGCTGTTTTTGAACGCCGTGTAGTCGGCGTGCTTCACAGGTTGCGCGCACGCGGCCAGCAGTGCGACCGTCGACAGCGCAAACCAGAGTCTGAAGGTAAGTATCTTGGACATGGTGGCTCGCTCAGGGCTGTTTCGGCTTCTTCATCAGGAAGTCCATGTAGGTCGAGGATTCCGGAAACAGCTGCTTCTCGGACGCGAACTCCTGCATGGCCTGGGTGTCGTTGCCGACACTCGCGTACAACATGCCCAGTTGTGCATGAAATCCGGGCGGCGGCGTATGCCCCTTGCCGCGGATGTCATGAAGGGACTTTTCGAGCGCCTCGATCTGCTCCTGCGGTGCCTTTTCTCCCTTCAGATAGTCGTACACGGCCGGCTGGTAGCCGGTCCATTGATAAAGCGGCTGGGGACTGTCCGCCGCGCATCCCGCGAGGAGCACGGCTGTCGTCGTTACTGGCAAATAGATTCCACGCATCATGCGGTTATGTTTCATCGTGAATCGCGTCATCATGTTGATTGCAGGTGCGGTTGGACGTGGATCGAACGCAATAGACCAGCACGCACTTACTGTGCGGCCTTGAGCGCGCCTGCATCGACCTGCTCGACCAGGTGATTGACGGCGTCCTGGATCGCCAGATCCAGCACCTTGCCGTTCAGTGTGGAGTCGTAGCTGGCGGTGCCGCCGAAACCGATGACTTCACGGTTCGAAAGGCTGAACTCACCCGCGCCCTGGCTCGACGCGACGACTTCGGATGTCGTCGTATCGACGACGTTCAGGCTGACCTTTGCATAGGCCACCTGATTCTTGCCGCGGCCGAGGATGCCAAACAACTGCCGGTCGCCAACTTCCTTGCGACCGAACTCCGTTACGTCCCCCGTGACGACGAAGCGCGCACCCTTGATCGACTGGGCCTTTTTGAGGAAGCCCGCTTCCTGGCGGATTTCGTCGAGGTTGGCGCGATCGAGCACATTGAAGCGGCCGCTCTGCTAGAGAGACGTGATCAGAATGGTCTTGGCCTGATCACCGAGACGGTCAACCCCGTCCGAGAAGATGCCGCGCATATAGCTCGAGCGGTTGTCGAACTGGCCGACTGAAATGCCGATGGCTTGGCCCACCGCTGGCGTCTGCGCGCTGGCGGCGGGCGGCACCGGTAGTGATCGCGACGACTCGGTTGCACATCCGTCCAGCGCCACCACGACGGCAACAGCCACGGTTCCCAGCGCATATGTTTTTGACGACTTCATTTTGTTTTTCCTCTTTGTTGAAACGACAGAAACCCCGATAGCGTCGGCGGCGAAAATTTCAGAATTGCGCGGTTGCGTGGAAACCCAATACGACGCGTGCGGCATCGAATCCGGCCGGCTTGTAGATCGGCGTGCCCGCGACCGCGTCATAGCTGTATGCACCGAGACGGGACGGCACAGAGCCTTTCACGCCAAACGCCGCGCCCGCGAGCTGCGTGCCCGCGAGGTTCGCCGCCGACGGTCCCCATAGGTGTGGTCCCGCATCGTTCTGTTGATGTGCGGGTACTGCCCCGCGAGCGAGGCAGAGGCTATCAATGGCAGAAGCGATAGCCTCTTGCTGATTTTCATCGTTTCTGCAACGGCAGTGAGCATACCCCGAAGCTTGCTGAACACAAGCCGATAACAACGGTTATTCATTGCTTATACCTGTGATGCCCGATGAAGCCATGCGCAATGCAACGGCATAAAAAGATTATCAAGGAGAGCAAATGGAGACTACGAGACAATTCCGAATTAGTCTGAATTTGTCGATATTTAACGATCGCAGTTATTCACCGCTTAACTGTCGTTCACGGCACTCGCCATTTGCATTGAAGCGATCGAAAGCGGCCGCGGCCCGCGACGACGCGCTTGCCGTCGTTTCCCTATAATCGAAGGTCTTTCCCTCGCAGCGGGTTTGTACGCTTCACCATAGGAGAGCAACACGATGGACTATGTGAAACTCGGCCGCACCGGCCTCGATGTATCGCGTCTCTGTCTCGGCTGTATGAGTTATGGCGTGCCCTCGCGCGGCACGCATACCTGGACGCTCGACGACGAAGCCGCGCGGCCATTCATCAAGCAGGCACTCGATCACGGCATCAACTTCTTCGATACCGCCAACGTCTACTCGGACGGCACCAGCGAGGAAATCGTCGGCCGTGCGCTGAAGGACTTTGCGAAACGCGATGAGATCGTGCTCGCCACCAAGGTCAATAGCCGCATGCATCCGGGTCCGAACGGCGCGGGGCTATCGCGCAAGGCGATCATGGCGGAGATCGATCACAGCCTGCGGCGGCTTGGTACCGACTATGTCGACCTGTATCAGATTCATCGCTGGGACTACGGCACGCCGATCGAAGAAACGATGGAAGCGCTGCACGACGTCGTGAAGGCCGGCAAGGCGCGCTATATCGGCGCGTCGTCGATGTACGCATGGCAGTTTGCCAAGGCGCTGCAGGTGGCCGAGCGCAATGGCTGGACCCGCTTCGTGACGATGCAGAACTACGTGAATCTGCTGTATCGCGAGGAAGAGCGCGAAATGCTGCCGCTGTGCGAGAGCGAAGGCATCGGCGTGATTCCGTGGAGCCCGCTTGCACGCGGACGCTTGACGCGCGACTGGGACACCGAGAGCGCACGCTCGGAAACCGACGAGTTCGGCCGCACGCTGTACGCGCAGACGCAGGAAGCGGATCGGCGTATCGTCGAGCGGGTCAGCGAGATCGCGAAAGAGCGCGGCGTGCCGCGCGCGCAGGTTGCGCTAGCGTGGGTGCTGCAGAAGAAGCCGATTACCGCGCCGATCGTCGGTGCGACCAAGCTGCATCATCTCGACGATGCGGTCGCGGCGCTGTCGTTGAAGCTCAGCGGCGAAGAGATTCAGCGGCTCGAAGAACTGTATGTGCCACATGCGGTGGCAGGGTTCAAATAAGCGCTTCGACGCATACAGGAGCCCAATTTGCACGGCCGGAACGGCCTGCGATCGCAGCGCAGGCCGTTTCGCCTCCTCTTCGTCAATTCAATTACGCGGCACATCCGGTTCGAAGAACACCCAGCGCACCTGAGGAAACGCGGCCTGCAAGTCGGCCTCGATAACATTGATCGCATCGACCATCGCGCGGCCGCTCGCATAGTCGATCATTTCCGCCTGCACCGCCACCACCACGTGACGTCCCCACTGCAGCGTGATCATATTGATCACGCTGCGAATCTCCGGACGCGCGCGCAGATGCGCGTCGATAGCGCTGCGCACCTCCGGGCTCGCCGACTCGCCGACGATCATCGACTTCACTTCACGCGCGACGAGCCACGCGATCGTCATCAGCAAGAGACCGACTCCGACCGAGCCGAGCGCGTCATACACGGGGTTGCCGGTCATCATCGTCAATAGCACCGCGACGAAGGCGATCGCGAGACCGAAGAGCGCGGCGATATCTTCGCCGGCCACGACCAGCAGATCCGATTCGCGCGTCTCGCGAAACCACTGCCACAGGTTTTTATCCGGGTACGTCTTGCGAATCTCCTTGATCGCGCCCCACAGCGATAGCGCTTCGAGCACCACCGACACACCGAGCACCGCCAACGCGACGAACGCATACTGCAACGGCTCGCGCGCAATCAGCCGATGCACGCCCTCATACACCGAAAACGCGCCGCCGACGAAAAACAGCAGCAACGCAACCAGCAGCGAATAGAAGTTGATTTCGCGGCCGCTGCCCATCGGATGCAAAGGGCTCACCGGCTTGCGCGCCTCGCGCAGCCCGAAAAGCAGCAGCAGTTGATTGCCGCAGTCGGCGGTGGAGTGAATCGCTTCGGCGAACATTGAGCCGGAGCCGGTGAACGACGCCGCGGCGAACTTGCAGACGGCGATGCCGAGGTTGGCGGCGAGTGCGTAGAAAATGGCTTTCGGCGATTCTTCTTTCATCTGCGGGCGGACGTCGGTGAGTGGGCTCGGTATTGTCGGCGATTGCACGACCGAAGCGATCGGCAAGCACTCGGTATTATGGACGACAACGACACGCCAGGCCGCAGGAATCGGACCCGACGCGTCGCCGTGCCGCCAGCGCCCCAACCGCCCTTCCCACCATTCGCGCGGCTCACGCCCGCTCGAGCGCGGCCATCTCCCGCACGACCACCAGCAGCACCGAAAGACTCGCGCCACCCGTCGCACGCAAATCGGTCAGCAAACGCGTATAACGCTCGAGCTGCGCCGCGCGTTTCTCGCGCCACGTTTGCACCAGCGAATCGGGCGTCGACGCATCGGTCGCGCCAGCCAACGCGCTCGTGGTCAGCGCGCGCTTGAGGCGGGCGAGTTCGGCGAGCGCCGATGCGCGCGCGAGCATGTCCCAGTGCGTCGGCGCCGGCAACGAAGCGGCGCGCTCGCTGATCCAGCTGTAGTTCAGCAGCGTGCCGAGCGCGAAGTAGACGCCCGCCACCTGTTCCAGACTGCGCTCGCATGTCGACGCGACTTCGGCGATATCGAGCAGCGCGGCCGACACCTCGCCGCTCGCGATCCGCACCGCGAGATCGCTATCGACACCCGCATCGACGAACGCCCGCTGCCGCTCCGACAATGCTTCGAGATCCGCGGCCGGCAACAGCGCCGGCCATTGCGGCGCGAGACGCTGCGCGGCATCGCGACAGCGCGCGAGCAGGCCGCTCACGTCGCCGTTGGCCGCGCCCGTTTGCAGATGCCGCAGGAACCACAGCGCCGAACGTTCGACGAGCCGCGCGACCTCCGCGAACATGCGCGCCTGCACGTCGTCCGCGACGCGGTTGTCGAGCGCGTCGATGCTGCGCCAGATCTGATCGAGATCGAACACGTCGCGCGCCATGATGCACGCACGCACGATGTCGCCGGGCTGCGCATCGGTCTCCTCCATCAGCCGATGCACGAACTCGCAGCCGACGCGATTCACGAGCGCATTGGTCAGATGCGTCGCGAGGATTTCACGGCGCAGCGGATGGCGCTGCATCGGCTCGCGGAAACGCTGCCGCAGCGGCTTCGGGAAGTACTCGATCAACATGTCGCTAACGAGCGGGTCCTCCGGCATCGACGATTCGAGCAGCGCGTCATAGAGCCACATCTTGCTGTACGCGAGCAGCACCGCGCGTTCGGGTGTCGTCAGTCCCTGCTTCGCGGCCGCGCGCTCGGCGACGTCTTCGTCGGTGGGCAGAAACTCGATCACGCGATTGAGCCGCCCAGCCTTCTCCAGATAGCGCATCAAACGGGTTTCGGCATCGAGCAGCTCGACGCCGAAGCGGCCCGCGATCGACAAAGCCTGGGTCTGGTAGTAGTTGTCCGTCAGCACCAACAGACCGACTTCATCGGTCATTTCCGCAAGCAGCGCATTGCGCTGCTTCTCCGTCATCTCACCATCGGCGACGACGAGACCCAGCAGAATCTTGATGTTGACCTCGTGATCCGAGCAATCGACGCCGGCGGAATTATCGATCGCATCGGTATTGATGCGGCCGCCGTGCTGCGCGAACTCGATGCGGCCGAGTTGCGTCAAGCCGAGATTGCCGCCCTCGGCCACCACCTTGCAGCGCAGGTCGGCACCGTTCACGCGGATCGCATCGTTCGCACGATCGCCCGCCTGCTGGTTGGTCTCGCGGCTCGCCTTCACGTAGGTGCCGATGCCGCCGTTATAAAGCAGATCGACCGGCGCCTGCAGAATCACCCGCATCAGCTCGGCCGGCGACAGCGCCGCCGCGCTGGTGCCGAGCGCCGCCTGCACCGCCGGCGACAGCGGAATCGTCTTCGCGCTGCGCGGGAACACGCCGCCGCCAGCCGAGATCAGCGACGGATCGTAATCCGCCCAGCTGGAGCGGTCGAGCATGAAGAGCCGCGCGCGCTCCGCCATGCTCGCGGCGGGATCGGGATTCGGATCGAGGAAGATATGGCGGTGATCGAACGCGGCGAGCAGCTTGATATGCGGAGACAGCAGCATGCCGTTGCCAAACACGTCGCCCGACATGTCGCCGACACCGACCACCGTGAAGTCCTGGCTCTGCGTGTCGATGCCCATTTCGCGGAAGTGCCGCTTGACCGACTCCCACGCGCCGCGCGCGGTGATGCCCATTTTCTTGTGGTCATAGCCGACCGAACCGCCCGACGCGAACGCGTCGTCGAGCCAGAAACCGTATTCCTGCGAGATTGCATTCGCGTAATCGGAGAACGTCGCCGTGCCCTTGTCGGCGGCGACGACCAGATATGGGTCGTCGGGGTCGTGCCGCACCACGTCGGGCGGCGGCACGACGTCGGTGCCCGCCAGGTTGTCGGTTACGTCGAGCAAGCCGCGCAGGAAGGTCTGATAGCACGCGACGCCTTCGCGCATCCACGCATCGCGCTCGCTCTGCGGCGGCGGATTCTTGACGACGAAGCCGCCCTTCGAGCCCACCGGTACGATCACGACGTTCTTCACCATCTGCGCCTTCATCAGGCCGAGCACTTCCGTGCGGAAATCCTCGCGCCGATCCGACCAGCGCAGGCCACCGCGCGCGACGCGCCCACCTCGCAGATGCACGCCCTCGACGCGCGGCGAATAGACCCAGATCTCGAACATCGGCTTCGGTTCGGGCAGGCCGGGCACCTGCGCGGGATCGAACTTGAACGACAGGTACGGCTTCGATTGCCCCTGAGCGTCATGGCGGTAGTAGTTGGTGCGCTTGGTCGCCTTGATCACGCCGAGGAACTGCCGCAGGATGCGGTCTTCGTCGAGATTCGGCACCTGGTCGAGTGCGCTGTCGATCGATTCCAGACAGGCGTTGACGCGGGCCTCGCGTACCGCGCCGAGCGCCGGATCGAAGCGCGCGACGAACAGGTCGACGAGCATGCGCGCAATCGCCGGATTGCCGGTCACCGCGCGTTCGATATACGCGTCGCTGAACGTCGATCCGACCTGGCGCAAGTACTTCGCGTACGCGCGCAGGATCGTCACCTCGCGCGCATTGAGCTGCGCGCGCAGCACGAGGCGGTTGAAGTCGTCGCTTTCGATCGTGCCGGTCCACACCTGCTCGAACGCCTGCTCGAACAGATCCTTGACCCGCTCGATGTCGAACTCGGTATCGTCCGCGAGTTCGAGGCCGAAGTCGTGGATCCACGCGGGCATCGCACCCGGCGCCTCGATCAGATAAGGCCGCTCCTCGTCGACGCGCACGCCCAGATGTTCGAGCATCGGCAAGCTGCGCGACAGCGCGATCGGCATGCCCGCGCGATACACCTTGAAGCGGAACGCCCGCGGTCCCGATTCGATCGGCCGGTAGAGGTTCATTGCGAGCCGCTCGCTGCCTTGCACGCGCTCGATCAGTTCGATATCGCGCACCGCCGTGCGCGCCGGATAGTCGTCGCGATAGCCGGCCGGAAACGAATCGGCGTAGTGCTGCAGCAAACGGTTGCCCTGCTCTTCGCCGTACGCGTCGAGCAATGCGTCGGCCAGATCGTCCTGCCAGCGCCGCGCGACCTGCACGAGGCGCGCTTCGAGCTCGCGCGTATCGACGCTCGGCATGCCACCGGCTTTGGCATGGACGACGAAATGAATTCGCGCGAGCGTCGACTCCGACAGCAGCGGCGTGAATTCGACGTTCTCACCATTGAATGCGTCGGCGAGCAGGTTCGCGATGCGTTGCCGCAGATCGGTGTTGTACTTGTCGCGCGATACGAACACGAGGCACGACACGAAGCGATCGAAGCGATCGCGCCGCACGAACAGCCGCGTGCGCTGATGCTCCTGCAAACGCAGCACGCCGAGGGTGGTGTCGTATAACTGGTCTTCGTCGGCCTGGAACAATTCGTCGCGCGGATAGGTTTCCAGCACCGTGACCAGCGATTTCGCCAGATGACCTTTCGGCAGGAATGCGGCACGTCTGACGATATTCGCGCATTTGCGCCGCACGATCGGAATCTCCGCGGCCGACACGAAATAAGCGGTCGACGTATACAGGCCGATGAAGCGCCGTTCGCCCGTCACCTTGCCATCGGCGCCGCTCAGCTTGATGCCGACATAGTCGAGATAGCCCGGCCGGTGCACCGTGGCGCGCGAATTGGCCTTGGTGAGGAAGATCGGCGACGAGCCCGAGATGATCTCCGCAGCCGCCGGCGGCAACGGCGTGACGTCAGGCGCACCACCCGCCCCCTGTGCATCGCGCAGAATGCCGAGACCGGAGCCCGCCACCGCCCGCAAACCATAGCCGCCATCGAGCTGCACCAGTTCGTAATCGCGCTGGCCGAGGAACGTGAAATGATCGGCGACCATCCATTCGACGAACGCACGCGCTTCGACGCCCTCGGGACCGGTCTCGCGCGCCTTCATATCCTGAATCGTCTGCTTCGCGCGTTCGATGATCTTCGGCCAATCTTCGACCGCCGCGCGCACGTCGCCGAGCACGCGGGCGATATCGTCGCGCAACGCATCGAGTTTTGCGGCATCGCCACAACGATCGACTTCGAAATGGATGCACGAGGTCAGATGCGAGCGCGTATCGCCGGCTTCTTCGGCGCCCTGGCTCACGCGCGCGATGCTGCCGTCCGCCGCGCGCCAGATCCGAAACACCGGATGCACGACCGAATGCAGCGCGAGCCGATGGCGGTTCACCGTCATCGAGACCGAATCGACGAGGAACGGCATGTCGTCGTTGACGATCTCGATCACCGTGTGATCGGAGTGCCAGCCATGCTGTTCGAGGATCGGGTTGTATACGCGCAGCCGTTGCTCGCCCGGCACGAAGCGCTGCGCGGTCTGCCAGTGGGCGAGCGCCGCGCCGTACAGATCGGCGATCGAGCGGCTTTGCAGATCGCCTGCGTCGACGAAATCGTAGTAATGCCGCAGGAAGGGTTCGACGATATTGAAGGTCGGTTCCGGCAACCGCCCCCGCGCAAATTCGACGACATCGTTCAGCAGGTGCGTGACGGCTTCTTCGTTCTTTGCTTGCATGATCGACTCCCCTGGCTGGCGGCAATGGTGAGTATCGCGTGATTCGCAGGCAACGTCTGACTTGGAATTATGCGCCTGCCGTGTGCGATGCGTCCGTTTCGCGAAGTCAGGTAATACCCGCTGACGGGCCGTCGAAGATTCGTCACAGTTGGGTTGGAAAGGGTCGCGTCGCTGCGGCGCGGCAATGCCGTGCGCGGCTCAACGCGCGGACCTGGCCGGTGCGGGTCCCGGCGCCGCCGCATCGCTGTCTTCGGCACGCCGAGTGAGCCACGCGCGAATCTGCGCGGCGGTCCACGCGGGATCGTCATGCGGCAGATCGTGGCCGGCCCACGGATGCTCGCGATGCGGCGCGCCCCACGCCGCCGCGAGCTTCGCCGAACAGACCGGGTTCACGAGCCCATCGGCCGCCGACGACAAAATCAGCACTGCACACCCCGGCGCGGCGGGCGCCGCGCTAAAGCGGGCGGCCGCCCACAATTGCCGCAGCGCATTCGCGCGGCTCACCGGTGCGCTGCGGCGGATCGTGGTCCAAGCGGCGAGATCCGCGCCCAAGGTGTCGAGGTTGTTGCACGTGAGGCGATGGATGCCGCTCTCGGCATCGGCCGCATCGCTCCAGTGGGCGGCGACGCCGAGCAGACCCAGCCACGCCGACGGCCGCAGCCGCTCATGCATGCGGCTGAATGGCCGCATGCTCGTATTGATCAGCACCAGCCGTTCGATTTCGCCGGGATGACGCTGCGCCCAGTCGGTCGCGACCATGCCGCCGAGCGACATCGCGATCACGTTGTAGGGGCCCGGCACGCCCGTTTCGCGCGCCGCCTGCCGCACGAAGGCGACGATGCCCGTGACGCTCGCGGGCGCGCGCCGCCGCACGTATTCACCGTTGCCGGGCAGATCGAGCAGCAGCAAACGGACGCCGGTCGCGGTCGTTGCGGTGGAAGTTGCGGTTGTCGTCGGATCGGACAAGCTATCGTCCGGGATCTGGCTCAGGGTTTCGCGCAACGCCGCCGGCAGGCGCCCCCAATGCCGCGTTTCGCGCGTCAGTCCGCGCAGCAGGATCCATGTGCTCATTCGCGATCCGGCCTGTACCAGTGGTCGAGCGCGCTTTGCAGCAACCGCTCGCGCTGGTTGCCTTGCGGCAGCCAGCGCTGCGACGAAAACGCCGCGCGCGCGAGGAAGTCGAACAGGTTCGCGTGCCGCCGCAGCACGCGCGCGGTGCGATGCTCCATGACCGGATTGAACATACCCTGCCGCGAAAACAACTGGCGCGGGTTTTTCTTGATCCACAGCCACGAACCGAGTTCGAGCGTCATCGGCAGGAAGATGTTCGGCACCGGCGTACGGTCGTACGCGTAGTCCCACAGATCGCCGTGCAGCAGATACTGATGGCTTTGCGGCTCGAACGTGTAGCCGTGATGCGGATGCGCGTGTTCGAACATGCTCTTCAGCATGTACATTTCGGGCAGATGCGGCATCTGTTGGCGGGTTCGCGCGTACGGAAACCAGATGCTGTCGCTCCAGCCGTAGCCGGAATGGCAATCGAGCGCGATGCTCAGCGGCCGCGCGGCGAGTTGCGTTTCCACTACTTGCAGCAGCGCGGCCGCCTCGACTTCCATCGGCTCGCCCGCGCGGCCGCGATACCAGGGCAACCACGCGCCGACACGCTGGCCGCCCGCAAGCAGAGGCACACGAGCGTCGGCGTTTTGCGGTGCGTTGCGCATCAGGTCGACACCGCGCGGATTGGCGCGCGTCGCAGCCCACATGCCGCCGGGATTTGCGATTGGTAAAAAGATCAACCGGATGGACTGCAATTCACGCACCAGCAGTTCGTCCCATTCGAGCCGCGCGAGCAGCGAGCGCATATAGTCGAGCACGAGTTGCGAGCCGATTCGCTCGAGCCCGTGAATGCCGCCGAAAAAGCCAATGGCCGGCGCGAGCGGATCGGATGAACCGATGCTTGCGGTGTAGATGGAAAAGCGCCGGCCGCGTACTTCGGTTTCGCAGATCGCGCGGATTTCGAAGCTCGCCTTGCCCTGGTCGAGGATTGACTTGAGATCTTCATATTCGGCAAAACTGTCCGGAAGGAAGCTCAAAGGAGTCGGCATGACGGCGTGACCGGGGTGTCGGGATTTTTAAGGGCGGCCGGAAAAGTCGCACTATAGCCTGGCTGCATGTCAGTACGCGCGGGCGCCCAGCGCATTGGCAGTGGCGCAAGATCGAGTCTGGCGCCGCGGCGATGAGTGGTTGGGTGTCGCAGATGGGTGGGTCGTGCCGCGATTTTTAGAAAGAGATGGGCAGATGCAAACGGTAGACGCAGATGGCGAACGCTTTGGATTCGTCGACATCGACACCAAGCGTGTCGGGAAAGGTGCGCAGTGGCCATGCTGTTGCTCGTCCCATGACGAGCAGCAAGACGTCGAGGTCCAGTGCTCTGGCAATGGCGCGCAACGTACTGACTTAGCGTTGCTCGGCCTCGTCGCAGGCGTACCCGTCACTCACGATCTGGACACGCCCGATTGCCGCAGCGTGACCAATGCGGCCGAGGCTGTCGTAGCGGCAGTACTCGCAGTAACGGGCAGGCAGCGTCCAGCCGTGATCGTCTATCGCGACAGAATGGGACGGTTCGACGGGCTGCTTGTAGGCGACGGAGACGCGTTCGCGGGGTATCTCCCACTTGATGGCGCACGTTCGTATGACGAAGCGCTTGCGTTACTCCGTACGCACGCGCGGCGCTGCGCGCGTCAGTCGCGCAAAACATCGGGCCTCGCTAATGCCCCTGGCGCGTTCCCCCCCAAAAAAACCGCCTCAAAGAGGCGGCAAAGGCAATGCAATTCGCGAGACCAGCCAGTCATCAAAGCAACTGGCTGACCGATCATCATACAGACCGGTGCCGCAACGGGCATCGGCCTATTCTGACTTGCGTTTGAGAGGGGTACTCACCTGACCCATAGCAGCGGTTCGCACAGGAGCAGGCACGCATTTTTGTGCGTCAGAACGCCTGCTGGAACCCTATGGGCTTTGCAGAGTTAGCCATTGCAAAGCCCATGAGAGTACAAGCCGTACCAATGCGGGAACGCGGCAAGGAGCGGCGCAAGCGCGACATCGAAGCAGCCGAGCCGGTTACCGGTGATCTCGCCATCAATCACGAACAGTCCGCGCAGTACAAGCGGACCAGCAAGCTCGCGAACTTCCAGCCATCCGGCGCGGCAGACGCACAACCCCTGCCCGTTGCTCGTGTTGAACTGAGCTGGATGGGGTCGAACGGCTTCGTGCTGACCGGCATCGAGTTCATCGGCGACATGGCCTATGCGTAGTGGTGGTGCCGGTTCGTCGCGTGACATGGCGTCCGGTCTGCCACGACGCACCGCCCAAATGAAAGCCCCGCCGAAGCGGGGGGTAGTTCCCTACTTGATAACTTTTGTAGTTGGTGTCACGCGCGGATCGTCACATAGTCGTTCGCATCCGCCTTCACATATCGGGACAAGCGTTACTGATATCTGATCGAGCGTCGCGTTGCCTTTGTCATCAATATCGGGTTCCTTGATGAGTCTCGTATCAACCCAAATATTTCCTTCTTTTATGCCAAGTTGGACCAGATAGCTCTTAAGGATCGCTGCTCGCTTTTCTGCTATAGCCTTCGGGCTGCTCTCCTTCACATACCCGCCCGCGTAGACAATGCCTCTAATTTCGACGTTCGGCCATAGCCTCGCAGCAAGCACCATGTTCGCAATCTTCATGCGATCTATATTTGAAATTTCCGCGGAATCGAGAGGCAAGCTACTTGTCATATCCTCTGAAACGGTGCACGCACTTGCACCACCTGCGGCGGAAAAAAAGTAAAAAACCAGGAGATAGAAGACTATCAGGAAGAGAGAATTCTTTTTTAGCACGAAATTTCCTTAGTCCTTGAATCCTACGTAACACGCCAAACTGTCTGCATTCCGGATAGCTTTGGCTGGATTATCTTGCGCCCAGAATGAAAGTCCAATGGTGACACCGTACATATCATCGGTTGAATCGAATACATCAGTGAAATGGGTGCATTCGTGAATCAGCGTCAAGACTTGGCAACCGTGCCACAGTTGCGAACGTGGCGAAGTGCAAAAATGTGGGTATATCGCAATGATGCGCCTTGCTGAGTCGGGCTTACAGACCGAAGCATCGGTTGCGCCGTTATCTGGAAAGACGGTGCAAGTGACGTTACGTTGTTTTTGCTTGTCCCAGCGAACGATATTTTCTGGCTTTAAATTCTGCATAACTTGTAGAAGCCTTGGTAATCCTGCTTGCAATATGCCATACGTAGCTTCGTCGGCTCGGCCGAACCATTTTTTTGCACGATCCTGCTCGCTTGCATCTCATTTCGCTAATGCTGCGATTCGTGCTTTAATCAAATCAACGGCCTCGTCTCGCGATTTAATGATTGAATCGCGAAACTCTTTGTTACTCATATTCGAACAAATCGGCGTCGGATCGAGAGTAACAGCGATGTTCGAATCAGGGTTTGTGTTTGTTACTGCCGTGTCGTGAACAACGGTCCATTCTGTATTCTCTGACATATCTATTTTTCGAAATTCAGTTTGATGCTTGTGATGTAGTGACACGCTCGGTTTGCCCGAGCGCGTTTGTCGTTCCTGTTACATCAGTTCGCCGTCAACGACGATCTGGTAGTCGTAAGTCCGCGAGCGCGCAGCCAGCCTCATCGAGCGACGTAACGCTGCCCGTGGAAGTGCGGTCCCCATCCGCCAGGAGTCGATCAAACATACTCACCTACTGTTCAATGGGCCACCTCAAGCCTTAACGCCCGGCTACCATTCGTCACTATCCGGTGCGTGCGCCCACTCCAATCCGTTACGCCGCTAGCTAGCACGGTCGAGCCAGTACGCACGCGATAGCGGACATTCGCGAGCGGTTGTGCGTTGTCGTCTCGAAGCGTGAACTGCTCATCGAAACGCATCTGTGCGCGTCCACGACAGTTGCACGCCCATGCGTAACCCAAAGCTTCGGCCATGGCGTAACCGGATTTCATCTTGCGAACCCTGTCAAACGGAAAGAACTCGCCGGTTTCGGCGTTCAGGGCCTGTGCGTGCGGCATCGGCGGGAAGTTTGAGTAGATCGAATAGGTGATACGGCAAAGGTCGCATTCTTCCTCGACCGTCCAATCCGTCCCACTGCTTTGCTGTTTCAGTTGTTCCATTGCACTCCTCGACAGTTTTCAGGCGACGCTACGAGAATTGACCATCGAAACGGACCACGGTCAACCGCATTAATTCGGGATAAGCCCGTTTTGACAACTATTTACGACTGTGTCGGGTATCTCGATTTCTATTGCATATTCCTGCTGGCGCAGGATGAAAGAATGGCAACATTGAATCGCCTTTATCGTCAGAGATTGAACGCAGTCAGTGCTTCGTTGAGGACGGATTCGTAACGGCCACTCTGTCGTTCACGCCTCGCGCCGCGTCCGCGAGAAGCACCGCCGTGCCGTCTGCTTAGAGCCGCCGGCTCGGAAGCTCGTTGGTGGCGTCGAGCCAAGGGCCGTGAAAAGCTCCAATCAAAAGGAGCCGCCATGACGGCGCGACCCGTGTACCGGGAGCATCGAGCACGACGGCAAACGACGCAGTGTTGCCGTGCCACGCCAAGAGTCAACACCAGCGAGTGCGCCCGTATGCACGCGAATCATGTCATCCGTATGTCACTCTCCGTTCAAATCATTGACTTCAAGCTGACTTAGTTCTGCCATCCTGACGACACATGACACCGCGGAAATTCGACACAGAAACATGTAGTCGTCTAGACGTTGCGATGCCTTCACTCAACCGTCACAGTCGCTTTCTAGAATGAGCCTCACACATGCCGGCAGTGTCCGGATGCATCGAGGGAATACAGATGGAAGCTATCCGGGAAGCTATTCGAATCGAACGTTTGAGCAAAACGTTCGGCAACGGCCGCAAAGCGCTCGACGAAATCGATCTGCGCGTCGCGCCCGGTGAAATGGTCGCGCTGATCGGCGCGTCGGGCTCGGGAAAATCGACGTTGCTGCGGCATATCGCGGGCTTTACCGCGTCGGACGCGCAGCCGTCGCAGATCGAGATTCTCGGCCGGCCGATCCAGCAGAACGGCCGCATCGTGCGTGAAGTGCGCAGCATTCGCCGCGACATCGGCTTCGTGTTCCAGCAGTTCAATCTGGTGAACCGGCTGTCGGTCGAAACCAACGTGCTGATCGGCGCGCTCGCGCGCCTGCCGTGGTGGCGGCGTCTCTCCGGCCGCTTCCCTCGTGCGGAGCGCGCGTTGTCGCTGGCCGCGCTGCACGAGGTCGGCATCGGCGAGCATGCGCGCGAGCGGGCGTCGAACCTGTCGGGCGGTCAGCAGCAACGGGCCGCGCTCGCGCGGGCGCTGGTGCAGCGCGCGCAAATCGTGCTCGCCGACGAGCCGATCGCGTCGCTCGATCCCGAGTCGTCGCGTCGCGTGATGGACATGCTGCAAGCGCTGAACGTCGAGCATCGGATCACGGTATTGGTGTCGCTGCACCAGGTCGACATCGCGATGCAGTACTGCCCGCGCACGGTCGCACTGCGTCGCGGCAAGGTGGTCTACGACGGCCCTTCCAATGCGCTCACGCCGGCGCGGCTAAAGAAACTCTACGGCGACGATGCGCGCGAACTGTTCGACGACGCGGCGCACGACGCCGACGACACTCATGACGCGCCCGACACCCCCGCCGCGCCCGCGCGGCCGGACACCGGCCCCGCCGCCGCGCGCTACGCATTCGCGCTGAACGCCGCGCCGTCGAACTGAACCGCGCACGCCGTCGCGCGCTGTTGTTGCTCTCCATCCACTCAACCGGACCTCAACCGATGAAACTCCTGCGCTCCCTGATCACGCTCGCGGCCGGCGCTGCCGCTTTCACCTGTGTCGCCGCGGCCCACGCCGAGGACATCAACCTCGGCATCATCTCGACCGATTCGTCGGCGGTGCTCAAGCAACGCTGGGAACCGCTGATCGATGACATGAAGAAACAGACCGGACTGGACGTGAAGGCGTTCTTCGCGACCGATTACGCGGGCATCATCGAAGGCATGCGCTTCAACAAGGTGCAGGTCGGCTATTTCGGCAATGCGTCGGCGATCGAAGCGGTCGATCGTTCGAATGGCGAAGTATTTGCGAAAGTCGAGCACGCGGACGGCCAAAGTGGCTACTACTCGCTGCTGATCACCAATGTGAACAGCCGCTTCAAGACGCTCGACGACGTGTTCAAGGACACGAAGAGCGTCACGCTCGGCTTCGGCGATCCGAACTCGACCTCGGGCACGCTGGTGCCGGGCTACTACCTGTTCGCGAAGCACAATGCGCCGGTCAAGACGTCGTTCAAGACCGTGCTGCCGTCGAGCCATGAGGCGAATCTTCTGGCCGTCGTCAACAACAAGATCGACATCGCGACCAACAACAGCGAGATGATGGACACGCTCAAGCAACAGCATCCGGACAAGTTCGCGCAGGTGCGGGTGTTGTGGACCTCGCCGCTGATTCCGTCGGACCCGCTCGTGTGGCGCAAGGATCTGCCTCAAGCGACGAAGGACAAGCTGCGCACATTCTTCCTGAACTACGCGAAGACCGATCCGCACGAAAAAGCGGTGATGGCCGCCATCACCGGATACAGCGGCTTCTCGGCATCGTCGGATCAGCAACTGCTGCCGATCCGCCAGATCGTGCTGTTCCAGCAAAAGCAGAAGATCGAGAACGATACGCATCTGTCCGATAGCGACCGCAAGACGCAATTGGCCGCGCTCGACGCGAAGCTGAGCGCGCTCGGCGCCGCACAGCCGAAGCAATGAACACGGCCGATCTGATCGTGTCGCCGGCGCGCCCGAGCGAAGCGGCCGCCGCGCAGGCGGCGCAAGCAAAAGTTCGTGCCGGCAAGCGCGGCTGGTGGTCGTTGCTCGGCTGGATCGCGGTGCTCGCGGTGCTCGGCGGCGCTTGGCACGGCGCCGACATGCGTCCGCTCGATCTGCTCAGCGACTCCGCCAACATGGGCGAGTTCGCGGCGGACTTCTTTCCGCCCGACTTCACCGAGTGGCGCACCTACGTGCACGAGATGTACGTGACGCTGGCGGTCGCGATCTGGGGTACCGCGCTTTCGCTCGTCTGCGCGGTGCCTTTTGGCCTGATGTCCTCGCACAATCTCGCGCCGCAATGGGTACTGCAACCGGTGCGCCGCCTGATGGACGCGTGCCGCGCGATCAATGAAATTGTCTTCGCGATGCTGTTCATCGTCGCGGTCGGCCTCGGGCCGTTCGCCGGCGTGCTCGCGCTGTGGGTGCATACCACGGGCGTGCTCGCCAAGCTGTTCGCCGAAGCGGTCGAGGCAATCGATCCGCGCCCGGCCGAAGGCGTGCGCGCAACCGGCGCGACGCGCCTCGACGAAATCGTCTATGCGGTGTTGCCGCAAGTTCTGCCGCTGTGGATTTCGTACGCGCTGTATCGCTTCGAGTCGAACGTGCGCTCGGCGATGGTGGTCGGCATGGTCGGCGCGGGCGGCATCGGCGTCGTGCTGTACGAGGCGATCCGCTCGTTCAACTATGCGCAGACGGCCGCCGTGATGATCATGGTGATCGTCGTCGTGACCGTGATCGATCTCGGCTCGGCGTGGCTGCGTGAGCGGGTGATCTGAGTACGGCGCGCGCGGGACACGGACCGGTCGATTCAAAACGAACAGCACGGGCGAAGCGCGCTGCCGCTTCGCCCGTTTCTTTTTTGCCGCGTCATCTGCACTCGATGCTGCGCGCCGTAAAACGCCGTTTTCCTGCCACAAAGCCCCTGCGCATCGGTCATCCACTCCGCCATTCCCGCGCTCTGCTGGAATAATCACGGGCTCGCGACCGCCCTGCGGTCTTTCCTTGCTCTCTTCGTCCGATCCCGCTGTCGATGGAACCCTTTGTCGTCCTGCTGGTGCTGTTCTCCGCACTGCTTCACGCAACCTGGAACGCGTTCTTGCATGTGTCCGAAGACCGCGTCTGGCTGCTCGGCATGATGGCGATGCCGTATCTCGCGGTCAGCTCGATCGGCGTGCTGGTGCTGCCGCTGCCGGCGCCGGCCGCGTGGCCGTATATCGTTGCGTCGGCGGTGCTCGAATGGGGCTATCTGCTCGCGCTGATTCGCGCATATAAAAGCGGCGATTTCGGCCAGATCTATCCGATCGCGCGCGGTCTTTCGCCGATGCTGGTGTTCGTCGGCGCGCTCGTCTTCGCGGGCGAAGTGCTGAAGCCGCTCGCCGCGCTCGGCGTCGCGCTCGTGTCGTGCGGCATCGTCTCGCTCGCGTTCCGGCGGGGCATGCGCTTTTCCGGCGAGAGCGTGCCGTTCGCGCTGCTGACGGGGCTGTTCATCGCGACGTACTCGGTCGTCGACGGCGTCGGCGCGCGCCTCGCGGGCAATGGCCTCAGCTACATCATGTGGGTCTACCTGGTCTGGAACATTCCGCAGTTTCTGCTTGCGTGGCATTGGCGCGGCGGCGCAAAGGGGCTGTTCATCGGCCGCGCGGTGGTGGTGAAGGGCATCGCGTCGGGCGTGATCGCGCTCGGCGCGTATTGCCTGATCATCGAGGCGTACCGCTATCTGCCGATCGCGATGGTTTCCGCGTTGCGCGAGTTGAGTTCGATCTTCGCGGTGTTGATCGGCTGCATCTTCATGCGCGAGAAGCTCACCGCGCGACGCATCGTGGCGTGTGTGCTCGTGACGTTCGGGGCGGTGTTGATACGGATTTGATGGGAACCCGGCGTAATCAACGCGTGTAATTCACCACCGGCACGGAATACGAAGTCGGCGCGAAATCGGTCCGGCCGCTGCGCTGCGACGAACCATTCGACGGCGCACCGTAGCCGCGATTCTGGGCTGCCTGGTTTTGCGCCGCGACCTTTGCTTTAGCCGCCTGGAGATGGGCCGGATAGTCGATCGCATTCGGGTTGGACGGATCGTGCGCCTGTGCGCGCGAGGGCGGCTGATTGGCCTGATTCGACTGCGCAAACGCCGCGAACGGCACGGAAATGACAGCGGCGATAACCGCTGCTTCGATCAGCGACCTGATGGACTTCATGATTTCCAACCTCCAGAGACGGCTTCATCCGATTGCCGCGGAGCCTCGTGCGATCATCGGCCATCGGCCATCCGCAGCAGCGAAGCCAGTTTAGGAGGCGGTCAGGCCACGCAGTAAGCCCTGAACCATGAATTCACTGTTGCCATAGCGACCACAATTCGAGGCCAACGCGTTCCGGCGCGGCGGCATCGCGATGAACTACACTGATAACGCCAAAACGACGCGCCCCAGCCATCGCATTCGATCGAGGAGATAGACGCTCATGTCGTATCCCGTTGCCCTGCCGTCTTACCGCGACAGCGTGCGCGCCGAATGGGTCGACTACAACGGCCACATGCGCGACGCGTTCTACCTGCTGATCTTCAGTCTCGCGACCGACGAGCTGATCGATCTGATCGGCCTGCACGATGCGGTGCGCAAAGAGCGGCATCGATCGATCTACACGCTCGAAGCGCATGTCAACTATCTGCATGAAATCAAACAAGGCACGCCGGTGCGTGTCGACATGCGCGTGCTCGGCTACGACGCGAAACGTATGCATGTCTACTTCGAAATGTTTGCGCTGGACGCGACGCAAAGCCAACGCAGCGGCCCGGTCGCCGCTGGCGAGCAGATGCTGCTGCACGTCGATACCAGCGGACCGCGTGGCGTCGCTTTCGATCCGGACGTCGAAGCGCGCATCCATGAACTCGCGCAAGCCCATGCGGCATTGCCGCCGGCGCGTTTCGCCGGACGTGTGATCGCATTGCCCTGCGCAACGCAACGGGAAACACTGCCCGAACGGAGTGACCATGCTTGAGCCGGAAATCGCCGCGTTTATCGAACGGGCCAGTGCGCTCTATCCGTCGCATCACGCGGCGATGACGCCGCGCGAGCAGCGCGATCTGTACGACCGCTACGCTGCCACGCTGACGCCACCCCTGCCCAGCGAACTCACCACCCAGGACGCAAGCTTTCGCACCGACGCGGGCCATGCGATCCCGCTTCGGCTCTACCGGCATCGAGCGAAAGCAAGCGAATCCGGGGCGATCCGCGGCACGGTGCTGTATTTTCATGGTGGCGGTTTCGTGCTCGGCTCGCTGAACAGTCATCAGATGGTGACCGCTCGCCTCGCCGCGGACACCGGCCTCGACGTGATCGCGGTCGACTACCGGCTCGCGCCTGAGCATCGCGCGCCGGCCGCGCACGAGGACTGCCTCGAGATCACGCGCGCCGCGTTGAACAACCGCCTGCCGTTCGATCTGCCCGACCACGCCGGATTGCAACTCGCCGGCGATAGCGCCGGCGGCACGCTCGCGGCAAGCGTCGCGCTGCGCTTGCGCGACGACGGCGTGAGCGGAGTGCGCGGCATCGCGCTGGTCTATCCGATGCTCGGCACCGAGCCGCAATCACCCGCGCGCGACACCGAGGCCGATGCGCCGATGCTGACGCTCGCGGACGTGCACAAGTTTCGCAACGCGTACTGGGGGACCAGCGGGGCAAACAGTGGAGAAAGACGCGAAGAAAACGGCGACCGCACGCCCGGCCCCGCATGGACGATTCCGCTCGCCGCAACCCGCTTCGACGGACTGCCGCCGACGCTGGCATTCGGCGCCGAGCACGACCCGCTACGCGACGACGCGCGCGTGTTCGTCGAGCGGATTCGCGAGGCTGGTGGAGATGCCCGGCTGCTGATCGGCATGGGGCTCGTGCATGGATGCTGGCGCGCGCTTGAAACGAGCCCCGGCGTGCAGGCCATGCACAAGGCCGTATGCGATTTTCTCCGCGAACGCGCACGTCATTAGCGCAGCGACACTAATCGGTGCGCCTAGTGCGCTACCGGGCGGTTCAGCGATTGCGGTCAGCGCGCCACTGCGCGAACGTGACCAGATCGAGGCCGACCTCGCCCGGCTCGATGCGGGTCCAGCCGAAGAACGCGTCGTCCCAGCCGGGAATGCTTTGCGGCGTCAGCGACCGGAACTTCATGCCGGAACGATACGCGAGGTCAGGCCAGAACAACGGCATCACCTCGCGCGTGGCGAGCTGGCGCAGCAGGTCGGACGGACCACCCTCGTCGGCGACGATTTCACCCTGCGAGATCCAGTCGTTCTCCGCCCACGCGACGAATATGCTCGGGTTGCCGGCGGCGTCGAACATCAGGATCACGTTCTGCTCGGGGCGCCAGTAATACTCGACGATGCCCTGCGCGGCCACCACTTCGTCGATCACCTTGCGGGTGCGCGGATCGCAGTAGGTCATGCCGTTTTCGCCGAGCGCGAGCCAGCCCGACTCCCCGCAATGGCGGCTCTTCGCGTCCTTCAGGAAATGGGTGAGGCGGTTGGCCGAATCCGCGTCGGTCTTGCGCAGGTACAGGTCGACGATGCCGGCGTTGAACGCTTTCACCGCGACGGTTTCATCGGCGACGCCGGTGAGCAACACCTTTGCGCAACGCAGATGCGAGATCGACGACAGGAATTCGACGCCGCCGATGCCCGGCATGTCGTAGTCGACGACGACCGCCGCGACTTCCTCGAAGCGCGACGGCCGCGCGACGATATCGCGTTCCGCCGAGGTTTCGACGAAGCGCTCGACGCCCGGCTCGCTCAGACACGCCGATGCCGCCGCGAATTCGAGCGAATTCTCGCGCGCGTGCTGGCGGATATAGTTGAGAGCCGCTTGCGGCCGCGTGAAAAACAGGTTCGTGTAGGTGCCCGGAAAAAACCGGCGAAGCGCGTCGAGGTAGCTGTCGTTGTCGTCGACGAAAACCACCGTGGACGGATAAAAAACGGGAGGTCGAATAAAGTTGTTCATATCTTCACGTGTTTCCCACGCCGCCGCGAACGCCCCCGAGACCGACCGGTCGGTCGATTGGTAGATCTGGCGTTTCGCAAAGCGACTGCCCAAGGTATGCCGGTCGATGTCTCGCCCGCGGGTCCGCATGATCAATGGGTTCTTGTCGCTGCTTCCGGTCACCGCCTGCCGTCGCCGCTATCGACGCTGTTCGCGCGTCTCGGATGGCGCAGCCGGGCGGGCCTTCCGGCATGTGCACTGCGAGCCAGTCGCTGCAAGTCACATTTACACGCCGGATAATCGAACGGTGGCTGCCGGTCGTCTGCAATGGTTCGTATAGTACAGGCTCCGGGCATTGGCGGCACAACTTAAATCGCTTTCCCGCAGGCACCTATCGCGCAAAAGCGGCGCGACTGATTGATCGACAAGAAAACCGCGGCACACGGAAAAGATGCCCGCTTCCCTCGTGCCGGCAAAGGCCTATTAACGGCAGGCGTGCGCCGGTCGGTGCCAGGTCCGATCAGACATCTACCATCATGATGCGCCGCAATATGCGGACGAGAAGCGTCGATGGGGAAATGGTCGTTTATCATCAGTCAATCGCAGTTGTTTAATGGTTGTTGCTTAGATATGACGAATACCGGGAAGATGATGATAGTCGGGCTGCTCGTGATCGATGCGGGCGTCGCCGGCTATCTGCTGTACCCCAGGGACGATCAGGTGCCGGCCGTGACCGGTCAGGTGACTCGCAGCGTCACCGGCACGGTGGAATCGCAACCGCAGACGGACGCGGCGCATGCGATTGGCGGCAGTATGAGGCCGGCGCAACCGGCGAGCCCGCCGCCCGCGCCGCGCGCGGACATCGCGAACAACGCCCCGATCACGCCGCAATCGGCGCCCCCGCGGACGGAGTCGGCTGCTCCGGCACCGGCACCGGCTCAGGCGCAATCTCTGGCACCCGCTCCCGCCCAATCCCTGCCCGCAACCGCGGCCGCCCCCGCGCCGAGCGTCACGCCCGATTCCGGCCAGACCGCCAGCGGCCGCATCGACAACGCAGCGCCGGCTGCGGGAAATCCGGTCGCGGTCGCGCGCGAGCGCTCGAGACAGCAGTCGTACGCACAGCAAAGAGCCCAATCGAGGCCACAGTACGGGCCGCGCATCGACCAGACGACCCAAGGCCGACGGCGCGACGACACGCACCCGAACGGCGCCAACCCCGTCGCCGCGATGCTGACGGATCAGCTGGTCAAGGAATCGGCGAAACCCGACCCCTCGCTGCCGATGCCGTCTGGCGTCACCGTGCCGCTGCCGTCTGACAACGGCCCCGGACCTGGCCCGAGTGTCGGCCGTGGCAGTACGAATCCGGTCGCGTCGGCGATGACCGATAAGCTCGTGCGCGAATCGTCGAAAGTGGGACCAACTCAGGGACCCACTCAGCCCCCGGCTGAGCCGCCGATCCTCAACAAACCCTGAGCGAAGCCGGGCTCACGGCCGCGACGCCACCTCATCGAGATGCGCGAGCAGATCGGCCGGATCGTCGTAGACGCGCAACGCTCCCGCGCGCTCGAGTTCCTCGGTGCCATAGCCGCCCGACAGCAGGCCGACGCCGAGCGAGCGGCAGCGGCGCGCGGCGAGCATGTCCCAGATGCTGTCGCCCACCACGACCGTGTGCTCGATCGGCACGCCGAGCCGCTCGGCCGCGGCGAGGAACAGGTCGGGATCGGGCTTCGCGTATTTGACGTCGTCGCGTGTGACGACGACCGCCTTGGCGGGATCGACGCCGAGCGCCGCCAGATTCAGCGACGCGGTTTCCATCCGCCCGCTCGTCGCGACGGCCCACGGCGTGCCGGCTTGCGTCAGCGCGGCGAGCAGTTCGCGGGCGCCCGGCAGCGGGCAGACCTGCGCGCGCATCCGCTGATAGGCGGCCGCATGCCCGTGGCGCAGCCGCTCGGCGCGTTCGACGCTGATTTCGCCGTGGGTCTCACGCAGCAACTGGTCCGTGAACAGCCCACCGCTCATGCCGATCTTGCGATGGATACGCCAGACGGACAGCGGGATACCGTCGCTGTCGAGCGCCTCTTTCCACGCCAGCACGTGCTGATAGACGCTGTCGACGAGCGTGCCGTCGAGGTCGAAAAGAAAGGATGTCTGGATACGCATGCCGGCCTCCGGTGATGATGGGTTCAGTCACTATGCCATGTGTCGATGAAGCGGCCAGGGCGGGCCGCCGCCTTTCCGCAGGTTCCGGTATCTAAAAGAATTGCGCGAATTACCACAGATTCGTGCGTATTTGCCCCGATTTCGCCGGGCCCTCTCCCGGCGCACACCCGAACACGGTAAGCTTCGCCCCCTCGTTGTTTGCACCGTCTACCGTTTTTCGAAAAATCCCCGCTTTATTTCTCCGCTGGACGACCCGAGCGCGATTTCCGTCCCCGCGTCAGGCCCGAGCACGCCGCGTGCTTGTGGCTGATTCGCTAAATCACCCGATAACCGGTTGTCCAGCCATCGGCTCACTGCGCAACGAGCCCAATTAGGCAGTATGACTTTCCGTGATGTGGTGGCTGGCCCGCCGTGAGAAACCAGACGCGGGTTAGCATTGCTGCCAGAGCCGCATGGTGTGCACGAGGGCGACACCCGGCGATTTCCAGCACGGAGGC